>CAZADC010000034.1:0-16474 GCA_964483755.1 uncultured Planctomycetaceae bacterium
CGAGGACTGGCCCCGCTGAGTCGACGGATCCCGGTCCGGACCCGCGTCGTCGGGGAACGGCGACCACCGGTGGTTCTCGTACTGCCTGCGGGCCGTTTCGGTCCGAAAGTCGGGGATCGGCATCGGCCTGCCCTCTTCGAGGCAGCTTCGCCAGCCCTGGATTCCGACGGCCGCCATGGCGACGCCGCGATAGACGTCCAGGTAAGGCTGTCCGCCGGCGCGGATCGCCTCGGCGAACTGGAATGTCGTCCAGAAGTCCCCGCCGCCGTGCCCGGCCTGGCGCGCCAGCTCGCCGTGCTCCGGCCAGTCGGGGACGTAGGTCATCTCGGTCGGCCGTCCGTCCGTCCGCAGCCACGGTTCGTGGTGGATGCGCACGCCGCTCCAGCCGTCGGTGCTCATCAGCCCGCGCTCGCCATGCAGCTCGTACCGCACGCGGTGGATCGAGCTGAGCATCAGCCCCAGCAGTCGGAACACCGACCCGTTGTCCATGCGGATCAGGATCGGAGCGCCGACGTCGGAAACCTTCGTCGTCTTCGGCGACTGGGTGGACTCCTCGCTGATGCTCAGGGCGTTGACCGACTCGGGCATCGTGTCGGTGATGACCATCAGCGGCGCCAGCGCGTGGCTGCAGTAGTAGGTCGGCGGCAGCCAGCTCCGCCAGTGGTTCAACCCGGGCGAGATGCTCAGCCGCCAGTCCTCCTCGCCCGGATGGTTGTACTCGCCCTCGGCGTAGCGGACGTCGCCGATCTCGCCGGCCGCGTACAGGCGCCGCATCTCCTGGCACGCGACCGAGTACGGGTAGTTCTCGGCGAACATGTAGGTCTTCCCGCTGGCCTCGACCCCCCGCACCAGCGCCACCGCCTCGCCGAGCGTCTTGCACGCGGCCGTCTCACTCATCACGTGACGCCCCGACTCCAGCGCCTTGATCGCCAGCGGCGCGTGCTCGTGGAAGTAGTTGGCCAGCACGACGGCGTCCATGTCGTGCCCGAGGAAATCGTCGAAGTCGGTGTACGTCTCCACGCCGTACCGCTCGCCGACGGTCTTCAGCCTGCTCTCCCACGTATCGCAGATCGCCACGAGCTCCATGCCGACGGCTTCGCCGGCGCCCGAGGCGAACGCCTGACCGCGCCCGACGCCGACAACGCCCACGCGGATGGGTTTGCGCCGGCGCGAAGAGCGCTTCTTCCCGGTCGCCATGTCCTTCTCCTTCGGGTTCGGATGTGGTTGCCGCATCGTTGGCAGCGCGGGAACGATACTCGGGCGGTCCGGCTGCGCCAAGCTCTGCGAAGGAGAAACAGCGGCCGCCCGGTCCTTGCCCGCCATCCGGCGGCGGGGTATGGTGTCGGCCTGCATTGCCCCGACCGATTCGCAGGAAAGGACGTCCATGCCGTACAACGCCGTCATCTTCGACCTCGACGGGGTCATCACCGACACCGCCAAATACCACTACCTTGGCTGGAAGCGACTCGCCGACGAGCTGGGCGTCTACTTCGACGAGCAGATCAACGAGCGGCTGCGCGGCGTCAGCCGCATGGGCTCGCTGGAGATCGTCCTCGAACGGTCCGACAAGGAGTACCCCGAAGACGAGAAGCAGCGGATGGCCGCCCGTAAGAACGAGTACTACAAGGAGATGCTCGAAGAGCTGACGCCGGCGGACGTGCTTGGGGGCACGCACGAGCTGCTTGCCGCGCTGGGCGAGCGGGACGTGCGGACCGCCCTGGCATCGGCCAGTCGCAACGCGCCGTTCGTGCTGGAGCGCCTGGAGCTGACCGACGCGTTCGACTGCGTCGCCGACGCCGGCGAGATCGCCAACCCCAAGCCGCACCCGGAGATGTTCCTCGTCTGCGCCGAGCAGCTGGGCGTCGCGCCGGACGAGTGCATCGGCGTCGAGGACGCCGCTGCCGGGGTCGAGTCCATTCACCGGGCCGGGATGTTCGCCGTCGGCATCGGCAACCCCGAGACGGTCCGCGAGGCGGACGTCCTGCTGACCGACCTGACCGAATACGAGCGCATCCTCGAGCTGATCGACGGATCGCGCGCCGGACAATGACCCGGTGGAACCGCCCTCGGTTGCGTCGAAGCGCATCCTTCCCGCCGTGAAAGGCCGCCTAGAATAACGGGTAGCTCCTGGCCGGCAAACCGTGCGCCCGCGACCGGTCGCGCGACGGCGTCGGCGCTGTCTGAGGCACGCCGCATGTCCAGTCGGTGGAAAAGACCTGTCCGCGTCGGCATCCCCGTCGCCATCGTTCTGGCCGGGCTGACGCTGACGCTCCTGCACAGCGCGCTGCTGTTCCACACCGTGGCCGAGGTGTTCAGCGTCGCGGTGATGTTCGGCATCTTCATGCTGGCGTACAACGCGCGGCGGTTCATGCGCAACCACTTCCTCCTGCTGGTCGGCGCCGGTTACGGGTTCGTCGGCGTCGTCACCATGCTGCACATGGTCGCCTACAAGAACATGGGCGTCTTCGCCGGCGATACGTCCAATCTCGCCACGCAGCTCTGGATGGCGCGGGGATTCCTGATGGCCGGCACGCTGCTGACCGCGTCGCTGGCGCTGGGGCGCCGGATCCGCAGGCCGCTGTGGGTGATCGCAGCGTTCGCCGTCATCACCGCCGGACTGCTGGTCTCTGTTTTCCGCCCGACGGGGTGGTGGTTCCCGGACTTCCCGGATTGCTACGTGCCGGGAGACAAGCCGCCGCTTACGACGTTCAAGGTTGTCGGCGAGTACGTCATCTGCGGCGTTCTGCTGCTGTCGCTGGCGCTGGTGTGGCGCCGGCGCGAGCGTCTCGACCGGACGGTGTTCCGGCTCATCGCGGCCGCCATTGCGGTCACCGCCCTTTCGGAGTTCGCCTTCACGCGGTACGAGAGCGTCTTCGGACCGGCAAACATCATCGGGCACGTCCTGGAGGTCGCGTCGTTCTACCTGCTGTACGAGGCGCTGATCGCGACGGGCCTGCGGCGTCCCTACGAACTGCTCTTCCGCGACCTCAAGCGGAGCGAAGAGGCCCTGCGCCAGAGCGAGCAGCGCTATCGGAGCCTCGTGGAGCTCGCGCCGCTGGGCATCCTGGTGCAGCGCGACGGGCGGGTGCTGTACGCCAACCCCGCCGCCGCCCGGCTGATCGGCGAGACCGGCGTCGAGCAGTTCATCGGAACGAACGTGGAGCGGTGGGTACACCCCGACGACCTGGCCGCGACGCGCCGCCGCGCGGAGGAGCTGATCGCCTCCGGCGGCGCCCTGCCGCCGCTGGAGGTGCGCCTGCTGCGATCCGACGGCAGCGAAACCGAGGCCGAGGTGGTCTCGGCGCGGGTGCCCTACGGCGAGCAGTCGGCGGTGCTGTCGGTGGTGATGGACATCTCGGCGGCCCGGGAGGCGCAGCGGACCGAGGACAGGCTGCGGCGCAAGAGCGAGGCCCAGCGCCTATGGCTTCGGGGCGTCATCGAGAACGTGCCGTCCGGCCTGTGCGTTCTGGACGGGAGCGACCTGTGCGTCAAGTGGGCCAATCGGACGTTTGCCGTCATGGCGGGCAGCGATCCGGAGTCGTGCGCCGCCGGACGGGAGTTCTCCGAATGCTGCTCGCAGGCGGACGAGATCGGGCTCACGCAGCGCCTGCGCCGCGCCGCGGCCGAAGGGACGCCGATCATCGACGAAGAGCTGACCGTGCCCGGCGACGGCGAAGAACGGCACTGGCGATGCGCGATCCAGCCGCTCGGCGAGCCGGACGGCGACGGGGGCGGAGACCTGATGCTGGTCGTGACCGACGTGACCGACCAGGTCCGCGCCCGGCGCCAGCTCGAGCGGCAACTCGAGGAAGGCGAGGCTGAGCTTCAGGCGACGGCCGAGGATCTGCACGGGGAGGTTCGCCAGCGCATGCGCGTTGAGCGCGCCCTCCACGCCACCGAGCAGTACCGCCGGGCGGTGGTTGCCTCCGCGCCCGTGGCCATCCTCGCCACGGACACCGACGGGCGGATCACACTCGCCGAGGGCGCCGGACTGACCGCCCTCCGGCACGCCCCGGACGAGCTGATCGGGCGGCGGCTCGTCGACGTGCACGGCCACCTGCCGAACGTGGCCGAGGGCCTGGCGGGCGCCCTGGGCGGACGCGGCGCCACGGTCGAGATGGAGGCCGGCACGGGACACATCCTCGAGACCCGCTTCTCCCCGCTCACGGACGACGACGGAAACGTCAGCGGCGTCATCTGGGTCTCCACGGACATCACGAGACGCAAGCGGGCGGAGCAGGCCCTTCGCCAGTCGGAAGAGCAGTTCCGCACGCTGGTCGAGCACATCCCCGCCGTGACGTACATCGCCGGACTCGACGAAGAGTTCACGCCGATCTACGTCAGCCCGAAGATCCGGGACCTGATGGGATACGACGCGCAGGAATTCCTCCGCCAGCCTTCGCTGTGGCGGGAATCGCTCGATCCCGAGGACGAGTCCCGCGTGCAGGCGGCCGGTCTGCAGGCGATGCGAACGGGCGAGCCGGTGGTGTGCGAGTACCGCCTGCGTCACCGAAACGGGGACGTGCTGTGGGTCCACGACGAGGCGGTCCTGGTTCGCGACGAGCACGACAGGCCGGCGTTCTTCCAGGGCGTCATGATGGACATTACCGACCGCCGCAGGGCGGCCGAGGCGGCCGAGAACGAGCGCCGCCGGCTGTTTGCCGTGCTGAACATGCTTCCGGGATACGTGCTGCTGCTCGACGGCGACCACCGCATCCATTTCGCGAACCACACCTTCCTCGAGTTGTTCGGCGAACCCGGCCGTCGCATGTGCTTCGAGGTGATGGGCGGGCGCGACGAAGCGTGCGAAGGCTGTCTGATGCGGAGCGTCGTCGACGACGGCGAACCCCGCCAGTGGCGGTGGACCGATGCCCGGGACCGCACATTCCAGGTGTGGGCCTATCCCTTCCGCGGCGAGACCGGCGAGAATCTCATCCTGGAGATGGGTCTTGACGTCAGCGAGCACCTGCGCCTGCAGCGGGAGGTCGTCGGGATCAGCGACCTCGAGCGCCAGCGCATCGGCGTGGACCTGCACGATTCGGTGGGGCAGGTCCTCACCGGGGTGGCGATGCTCAGCAAGGTGCTGGGGGGCAAGCTCGGCGCACGGGAGCTTCCCGAGGCCGACAGCGCCGCCGAAATCTCGCGCCTGCTCAACGAGGCGATCCGCCAGACGCGGTTCCTGGCGCGCGGGCTCTTCCCGGCCCACCTCAAGCGGCTGGGGCTGGCGGCGGCATTGGAGGAGTTCGCCGCCAATGCTTCGGACCTGTACGACGTGAACTGCTCGTTCCGCACGGAGGGCGATCCGCCGGACATTCCCGAGTCGACGGCGGCGCACCTGTTTCGGATCGCCCAGGAGGCGGTCAGCAATGCCGTCCGTCACGCGGACGCTGATCGGATCCGCATCGTGCTGCGCGCACGCAAGGACGGCGCGGAGCTGACGATCACCAACAACGGCGCCCCGCCGCCGCCCCGTCCGGATTGGAGGAAGGGGCTGGGGCTGCGGATCATGGAGTACCGGGCGTCGATGATCGGCGGAACGCTGCGCATCAAGCCGGGGGCCGACGGCGGCGCAGTCGTGTCCTGCCGGATCAACGGCGCACCGACCGAAACCCGGGGCGCGGAGGCAAGCCATGAGTGAGCGTCGCAAGAGGCAGGCGGGACCCGCGCGGGTGCTGATCCTGGACGATCATCCGATCGTCCGCATGGGCCTGTCCCAGCTCATCGGCTCGGAGTCGGACATGGAGGTGTGCGCCGAGGCCGAGTCGGGCCCCGAGGCGCTCAAGCTCGCCGAGGCGGAGAAGCCGGACGTGGCGGTGGTGGACCTGTCGCTGCGGGAGGGAAGCGGGCTGGACTTCATCAAGGACATGCAGGCGCGGATGCCTGACGTGCTGCTGCTGGTGCTCTCGATGCACGAGGAGACGTTCTACGCCGAGCGGGCTCTGCGCGCGGGCGCTCGCGGGTACATCGCGAAGGAGGAAGGCACGGAGAAGGTCGTCACGGGCATCCGGGCGATCGCGGCGGGGCGCGTCTACGTGTCGGAGCGCATGCAGGAGCGCCTGCTGCGGCGGATGGTCGGCGGCGCGGACTTCTCCGAGAGCCCGATCGACAGCCTGACCGATCGCGAGCTGCAGGTCTTCGAGATGCTCGGGCAGGGCATGCCCACGCGCCAGGTCGCCGACAAGCTCCACCTTTCCGTCAAGACGATCGAATCGCACCGGGAACGGATCAAGGACAAGCTCGGGGCCGACGGGGCGTCGGACCTGCTCAAGCAGGCGATCGAGTGGGTGCAATCCAGACGGGGGACGTAGCGTCGACCGCCGGTCGCATCCCGCGACCGATCCGGCGCGACGCCCGGCGCCCCCCGGTTGTCATGTAAGGGAATCCCCCACAAGGCGCCGGGTGGGAATCCGTCGCCAAATGCAGCCAGCGTCCCGATTGCACGAATCCTGATTGTCTCGACAATGGATGCATCGTTCGCAGAGCGGTCCGGCGCTTCGCCAATCGACCGCTGCAGGCGCCACGTGCTTGCGGGAGTTCAGGGACCATGAAACTGGCGGTGCGAATACGCTGTGAGGCGGCCGGCGGATGGCGGGCATGGTGCCCCGCCCTGCCGGGATGTTCCGTTCGGGGAAGCTCGGCCGGGGAAGCGTCGCGACGGATCGCCGACGCCGTGCGCGGCTACGTCGACAGTCTGCGACTGGCCTGCCCGCCGGCGCTGGAGCCCTACGTCACGGAGCAGAGCGCCTGACCGCCGGGCCCGCAAGCCGAATCGCCCGCGGGCGTCGGGGCGAAAGGAATGTCATTATGCCGACGAAACGATTTCAGATATACAAGTGTCCGGTCTGTGACACCATGGTCGAGATCATCGACGAGGTGGGGATGGAGCTGGTCTGCTGCGGCCCGCCGATGGTGTGCCTCGGCGAACAGACCGACCAGCCCGGAAGCGCCAGGCACCGCCCCCGCGTGACACGCGAGGACGGCGGGCTGAAGGTCGTCGTGGGCGAATCGGCACACCCCATGGCCGAGGACCACCACATCTCGTGGATCGAGGTTTTCGCCGACGGGCAGGTGCTCCGACGCTATCTCGGGCCCGGCCAGACGGCCGAGGCGCACTTTGCCATCTCTCCCGACCGCGCTCTGGTAAGGTGCTACTGCAATCGCCACGGGCTGTGGAAGGGCGCGATCCAGGGGGAACTGCTCGACCAGGATGCGCGAAGCGCCGTGACTGCGCCCTGGGGGGAGTCGTAGCCGGGCGCCGTCCGACGCGGTCCGGCCGCACCGCGAGAACGGTCAGTGTCTCACCGCCCGCCCTACAATGCCCCGGAGCGCCCGGTGGCGTCGCAGCGCCGACGCCCGGCGGCTGCCGGAGATCAACGCCGGCGCCTCTGACCTCGCAGACAGGGAGAGACCATGCCCGCTGACGTGCTCGTGCTCGGCGGCGGATTTGCCGGGCTGGCCGCGGTCAACACCTTCACCCGCCGCGGCCGCGACGCCGTCCGCGTCCGCCTCGTCGACCGCTGTCGGGACAGCGTCTTCTCCCCTCTCCTGCCGGACCTGGTCTCCGGAAGAATCTCGCCCGCCAGCGCCGCCTACCCGCTCGCGCCGCACTGCCGCCGGCGCGGGGCGGAGTTCGTCCACGCCGACGTAAGGTCCTTCGACCCGGGCGCGTGCGCCGTCGAGACCGACGCCGGGACGATGACGGCCGACTACGTCATCTGCTGCATCGGCTGCGAGACGAACTACTTCGGCAACGAGCAGGCGATGCGTCACGCACCGGGACTCAAGACCCTCGCCGAAACCGAGGCGATCCGCCGCACCGTCGCGTCGGCCGCCGGGCGCGACGGCGGGCCGTCCAGCGTGCTGGTCGTCGGCGGGGGGTACACGGGCTTCGAGACGGCCAGTCACGTCGCCCAGCTTCTCCACCACCGTCTGCACCTGCCGTTCGCCCGGCTGCGCGAGCGCGTGGACGTCCGGATTCTCGAGCTCGCCGACACGTGTCTGCGGAATCTCTCGCCGCCCGCCCGCAAGTGGGGAATGCGGGTGATCAGCGACTTCGGCGTCAGCGTGGAAATGCAGAACACCGTGCGCGAGTTCCACGACGCCGGCACGGTTGCGCTCGACGACGGGCGGACCGTCCGCGACGCGCTGGTGATCTGGACGCCGGGTGTGACGCCCGGGCCCGCGACGGACGGGCTCGACAAGCCCCGCTCGGCCGGCGGACGCCTGGCCGTGCAGGGCGACCTGCGCCTGCCGGGCTGCGAGCGGTGCTTCGCCGCGGGCGACGTCGCCGGGCCGGTCGATCGCCGCACCGGTCGCCCGCTGCGGATGGGCGTGCAGTTCTCGCTCAGCGGCGGGGCCCACGCCGCCGACGGCGTCCTGCGGTGCATCGCCGGGCGCCAGCCGGAGGCCTTCGAGCCGTTCGACCCCGGATACGTTCTGCCGCTCGCGCCGGGCAAGGGCGCCGGGCGGATTCTCGGCGTGGAGATGCGCGGCTTCGTCCCCCTCGCCCTGCACTACGTCATGAGCGTGCTGCGCTCCCGGGGCGCCGCCAACCGCGCGGGCATCGTCAGGGACCTGGCGACGCAGGAAAGAACAAACGCTTTCCCGTAAGCGCTGCCCCCGATCTCCCGGCTTGATCATGGCGGCACGACAGGGACGTCACTGCGTCAGCCCTGGAAGCGAGAGACGGCAGGCGAGTGCCCGGTCAGTCCCTGATCCATCTGCGCTCGCGGTAGCGCTTCAGCACGTGGGCGTACAGCTCGGGGTTCTTCGCGAACATGCGCTTCATGACGAACCGGTCCAGCCGCCGGGCGAGGCGCCACAGAGGCCCGGGGCTCCAGCCGCTCTCGACCCGTCTCGCCAGCCGGTCTGCCGCGGCGTCCAGCTTCGCCCGGACGTCGTCCGGCGAGAGCCGGGTCGGGATGCCCGCGCGGAAGAACAGGTGCCCGACGTGCCCGGCCCCGGCGCCGCGGAGCCCGAAGAGCTTCGCCGTCGCCCGCCGGCCTGTCATGACGCCGACGGCGGCTACGCTCAGCACGCACGTGCCGGTCAGGTCGCCCGTGAAGATCAGCGGATAGGTGATCCGCTCGTAGAACCGCTTGTAAAGGGCCGGCACATATCCGTTGCGGACCGATCCGCCGATGACCAGCGCGTCGGCGCGCCGCATGCGTTCGCAGACGTCGTTCATCGCGTCGTCCAGCACGCAGAGGCCCGTGCGCAGGCAGGCGAAGCACCCGGTGCAGTCGCGAACGTCGGCGTATTTGAGTCGCAGGCGCTCGACCGTGTCGCCGCGGGCCTCCAGCCGGTCGGAGATCGCGTCGAGGCAGCCGTGGACGAACCCCCCGTCGGAGGGATTGGCATAGATGATCGTCGCCTTCATGCGGCGTCTCCTTCGGCCGAGCGGATCGATCGTCCACGCTACCGCGCCCACCGTCAGCCCGCAACGCCCGGTCGGGCGACGAGCGCGAATCGCGCGCTCAAACGCTTGACCCCCGCCGCGCGTCGCGATACACATGACGGTTTCCTCCCATGCAGGGAACAGCCATGCAGGAAGCGATCGAAAAGGCCCGGACGCTCATCGAGGCGCTGGAGTACATCCAGCAATTCGCCGACAGGATCGTCGTGGTCAAGATGGGCGGGTCGATGATGGACGACGAGCAGGCGATCACCGACCTGCTGACCGACGTCGTCTTCCTCAACGCGGTCGGGATGCGCCCGGTGATCGTCCACGGCGGGGGCAAGGCGATCTCCCAGGCGATGGAGAAGCGCGGGCTCGAGGTGCAGTTCGTCCAGGGACGCCGCTACACCGACCAGCGATCCCTGACCGTCGTCGAGCACGTCCTGTGCCACGAGATCAACCGGCACATCGTGGCCGCCATCGAGTCGCTCGGCTCGGCGGCGATGGGTCTGCACACGCTCAGCAGCTGCGTGCTGTTCGGCGAGAAGCTGTTCCTCGAAGAGGACGGCCGGCGGATCGATCTCGGGCTCGTCGGGCGGGTCACCCGCGTCAACGCCCAGCTGCTGGAGCTGCTGTGCAAGGCGGACACGATCCCGGTGCTGGCGCCGCTGGCGCGCGACCGGACGGGCATGAAGCTCAACTGCAACGCAGACACCGCAGCCGGGGAGGTCGCCGCCGCACTGAAGGCCGAGAAGCTCGTGGTCGTCTCCGACACGCACGGCATCCGGCGCGACCCGGAGGACCCGGATTCGCTGATCCCGCAGGCCGACGAGAAGGAGATCCGCCGGATGATCGCCGAGGGGACGGTCTCCGCCGGGATGCTCCCGAAGGTGGAATCCTGCCTGCGGGCGCTCGACGGCGGCGTCGCGCGAACGCACATCGTCGACGGACGGATCCCTCACTCGCTGCTGCTGGAGATCTTCTCCGACAGCGGCATCGGCACGCTGATCCAGAAATGAACGGCCCCGTGCAGGCCTGGCGAGCGGCGCCATGAAAGACTTCATCAACATTACGGACTTCACCGGTGAGCAGCTCGCCGCCCTGATCGAGCGGGCGATCGCCGACAAGCGGGACTACGCCGCGGGCGAGCTGGCGCCGAGCCTCGACCGTCGCGTGCTGGCGATGATCTTCGAGAAGCCCTCGCTCCGCACGCGCGTCAGCTTCGAATCCGCCATGACCCACCTCGGCGGACACGCCATCTGCCTCTCGCGCGACGACATCGGCCTCGGCGAACGGGAGGACGTCGCCGACGTCGCGCGCGTCCTCGGACGCATGTGCGACGGGATCATGGCGAGGACCTTCTCCCATGAGCTGGTCGAGCAGCTCGCCGCTCACTCGCCGGCGCCCGTGATCAATGCGCTGACGGACTACTCCCACCCCTGTCAGGCGATGGCGGACCTGATGACGGTCCGGGAGCACTTCGGCGATCTCGCCGGGCGGACGCTGGTGTTCGTCGGGGACGGGAACAACGTCGCCCGGAGTCTGGCGGCCGCCTGCGAGCGGCTGGGGGTGACGTTCATCCTCGCCGGACCGGAGACGCACCACCTCTCGCGTGAGTTCGTCTCGCGGCTGGCCGGACCCGTCCGGCAGAGCGAGGACGTCCGCTCCGCCGTCGCGGACGCCGACGTGATCTACACCGACACGTGGGTCTCCATGGGCCAGGAAGCCGAGAAGGCGGCCCGCCAGCAGACCTTCGCCCCTTTCCGGATCGACGCCGGCCTGCTCGCCGCCGCGCCGGACCATGCGATCGTTCTTCACTGCCTGCCCGCCTACAAGGGCAGCGAGATCACCGAGGATGTCTTCGAGGCACATGCCGAGACGATCTTCGCCGAGGCGGCAAACCGGCTGCACTTCCAGCGGACCCTCCTGAATGTGCTGATCGGCGAGGGGGGGATCGCCTGACGCCCACCCGGGCGGTCGATGGAAAAGACTCTCCGCGATCCTTGCACATCCCGGGGACCGCGTTATCATCACAGGCTTTGTGCATTGCGGCGCGAGGTCGTCGGCATCGAGCACCGTCGCACGTCTGTTCGCCGGCGGGCAGCCGCGCCGTTGGATGGCTCATCGTCTTATGGGTACGTCGTAAGGCCCGCCGTCGACGCTGCGCACGGCGTCGGGTCAATGTCCGGAAGGAGGCAGCGCGTGGCGCATGGAAAACCGACCGACTGGAGCCAGGACAAGGCCTCGGCCTTCAAGAGCCGCGTGGGGATATGGATGTTCCTCCTCTACGCGCTGGTCTACGCCGGGTTCGTCATCATCAACACCTTCCAGCCGAGCCTGATGGCCGAGGACCTCGGCGGACTGAACCTGGCGATCTGCTACGGCTTCGGGCTGATCATCTTCGCCCTGCTCCTCGCGTTCGTCTATAACGCCATCTGCACCGCCGCCGAGGAGGAGCTCAACGAGCCGGAGGACACCTGGATCCTTGACGAGGAGGACGAGTAATGTACGAAACCTCCCCATGGGCCGTCGTGATCTTCATCACCTTCGTGGCGTTCGTCCTCTGGATCTCCTACTACTTCGCCCGCCGCATCCGAAGCTCCAAGGGATACTACGCCGCCGGAGGACGCATCCACTGGTCGGTCAACGGCATCGCCTTCGCCGGTGATTACCTGTCGGCCGCCTCATTCCTCGGCATCTGTGGCATGATCGCCGTCTACGGATACGACGGGTTCCTCTACTCCATCGGCTACCTCGCCGGGTGGATCGTGGCGCTGTTCGTCGTCGCCGAGCCGATGAAACGCCTCGGCAAGTACACCTTCACCGACGCGCTGGACTCGAAGTTCAACTCGCGGGGCATCCAGTTCATGGCCGCCGTGAGCACGCTGGCGGTGTCGGTGTTCTACCTGATCCCGCAGATGGTGGGTGCCGGCGTGCTGGTGACGCCGCTGCTCGGCCTGCCGCACTGGCTGGGCGTGGTGATCGTCGGGGCGATCGTCATCATCATTGTTGCCACGGCGGGCATGGCGTCGACGACGTACGTCCAGTTCCTCAAGGGCTCCCTGCTGATCGTCTTCTCGCTGACGCTGGTGATCGTCATGCTCTCCAAGGGCCTGTCGACCCACCCGGTCAGCGGCGAGGGGCAGTCGTATGTGCCGGTCGAGTCGCTGGCGGCGCGCGTCGAGGACGACGGCGCCGTCCCCGTGGCCGAGGGATACGAGGCCGTCGACACGAAGCAGGCGGGCGACCACAGCTTCGTCCAGCTCCGCCACGAGGGCGAGCTGAGCTGGTGGCACCTGACGCGCGACGAGCAGAACCGCGCGACGCTGACGCAGACGCACTGGGTCACGCACCTCGATGAGCCCATCGAGGACAGCGACGGCGAGGAGACCGACACGCTCTACGACGGCGTGCCGCGGACGCAATCGCCGCCGCTCCAGGCCGGGCGGATCAGCGAGCTGGTCTACAACGGCGAGATCCGCGACCACGTCGAGAATCTCGGGCTGCTGGAGTTCCTCAAGACCATCAAGAACAGCACGATCGTCCGGTTCCTGAAGGCAAGCTTCACCGGCGAACAGGGCGACGTCGACGTATACTATGCCGAGTCGACGCCGGGGCGGCAGATCCTGGCGCCGGGGTTGAAGTTCAAGGTCGACGCCTCCCGCGGCGCGTCCTGGGTCGACAAGCTCAACTTCGCCTCGCTGATGCTGGCGCTGTTCTGCGGCACGGCGGCCCTGCCCCACATCCTCATCCGCTACTACACCGTGCCGACCCCCTCCGCCGCCCGCAAGAGCACCATCGTCGCGATCGCCGCCATCGGGCTGTTCTACATGCTCACCCTGTTCATGGGGCTCGGGGCGATGACCAGCGGCGTCGTGGACCTGACCGACAACAACATGTCCGCCCCGCTGCTGGCGCGGACGTTCGGCGTAACGCTGTTCGCCGTGATCTCCGCGATCGCCTTCGCCACGGTGCTGGGCACGGTCAGCGGTCTGATTGTCGCCGCCTCCGGGGCGGTCGCCCACGACCTGATGAACCGCCTGATGAAGATGGACCTCAGCGACCGCGGACAGGTGGTCGCCGGCAAGATCGCCGCGATCTGCGTCGGCGGCTTCGCCATCGTCCTCGGCATCCTGTTCAAGGGCATGAACGTCTCCTACCTGGTCGGGTGGGCCTTCGCCGTGGCGGCGTCGGCGAACCTCCCGGCGATCGTCATGCTGCTGTTCTGGAAGGGCACGACGAAGCGCGGCATCGTCGCGTCGATCCTCGTCGGCATGGTCGCGTCGGTGGGACTGATCCTGCTCTCGCCGGACATGTTCGCCAAGTACGGGCTCCCGCCCGACAGCGCCCCGTTCGGGCTCAACAACCCCGGCATCGTATCGATCCCGCTGAGCTTCCTGACCCTCGTGATCGTCTCGCTGCTGACGCGCAAGCTCAACCGCCCGACCGAGCCCCAGCCCGCGACGACGGAATGACCATCCGGATAACCTGACGCGAAGAATCCGGCGCCGTCCGAACCCGGCGGGCGGCGCCGGTCACGCGCGGACGCAACTCCTCACCCCGAGCGATTCACGACGCCCCCGTCAGTACAACTCGTTGATGTCGTCGTGGTCGTACCAGGCGAAGGGGGCGTTGCGGTGCCACCAGTACCCGTAGAAGTCGTCATTCGGCTCCATGATGTCCGGAACGAACTTCACCACGCCGTCGAGATAGAGGAGGTTCGATCCGCCGAGATGCCGGTCGCTCAGCCAGTGCCCGTGGTAGTAGAAGCCCATCACGTTCGCCACCGGCGCCGACACGGAGGCCGAGCCGAACGACGGATGGCCGTGCCAGCGGTCGAGGTTCGCGTTCACCCCGTCGGCCGGACCGCCCGCGTCCATGAAGAGAATCTTGTCGCTCGGCTTGCTGACCCGCGTCCAGTAGAAGCCCCGCTTGCGCTCGTCGGACTTCTGGGGCCGATACCCGGGCAGTCCGTCGGCGATGCTGTTGTAGTGCACCCAGCCGGTCTGCGTCTCGCTGACGCCCGTCCGCTCCCGCGCGGCCGGGCAGGTATAGGCCGTTCGAGCGCGGTTGATGATCGACGAGGACGGGAACCACGGGTGAATGCCCGGCCCGTAGATATTCGGTCCTTCGTACGTCCACTCGGGCAGCGTCTTCCACGTCGCGTCCTGCACCTCCGAGGCGAACGACGAGCTGATGTAGAGCCCGAGGAAGTCGTGCCAGCTGTAATACGGCGGATTCCATCCGCTGGTGGACTGGGGGTTGCGGTATCCGACCGAGCAGCCCTGCGGCGGCGACATGTCGCCGTTCTCCGTCGTGAACATCCCGAACGCCAGGTGCATCGTGCGGAGATTCACCGCACACGACGCCTGCCGCGCCAGCGCCGTCGCGTGCTGAAGCGACGGCACGAGGATGCTGACCAGCAGCGCGATGATCGCCATGACGACCAGGAGCTCGATCAGCGTGAATCCGTGCGTCCTCGCCCCGCGCCGTTCGAGTAGCGCGGAACCACGGGTGTTGTGGACGAGGCTTCCGCTCGACAGCGGGCGAGTCCGGCATTTCATGACGTGCGCTTCCTGCATTGCGTCCGACGAAGGACCTGCGTCAAGCGTATCACCCGGTGTTTTCATCGGCAAGCAAAAGCGCGTGCCACAGGCACCCTTCCGCAGCCGCGCCGGATCGATATCCCGGCTCGGGCTCACACACGGCGCGTCAGATTCTGATCCTGTCGCGTGCCGACCCGATTGCCTCCGGCTTCCGTCCTTCTGTGTTTTCTGTGGTTCGCTGTTTCAGGCCGTTGCTCGGTCCAAGACGCGCCGGGCGCCGGCGGTCGGTTCGGTGAGCTGCTCGGGCGAGCGGACGGCCAGCGACGGCAGGGCGCCGAGCTTCTCGTGCACCTCCAGGCGCAGGCGCGTCTCGGGCGTGTCGCCGGCAAGATTGGCGTAGCCCATCGTCCGGCACAGGTCGCCGTACAGCTCGTCGCCGACCGGCACGGGGTCGAGGTTCTCGAACCCCTCGCAGTTGCGATGATGGCTGCGGTGCAGGTGCGCCTGGGCGAACGTCTGGTAGCGCATGCTCGCCTCGTTGCGCCCTTCGCCGCATACGGCGGGGGGACCGTCGAGCCCGGTCAGCTCCCGCGTCAGGGCAATCATGCCCTCGGTGCTGGTGAGGTTCTCGGCGAGAGCGTTGTCGAGGTTGCCCGTCCCCAGCGTCTGATCGACGAACACGCCCGGCGCGTCCAGCGAACCCGTGGCCGCGGCGATCCGCTCGACCAGTTCCCGCCGCCAGGTGCTCAGCCCGGCGTGTACGTAGGCCATCGCCTTCTCGTCGCGGTGCGCGCCCAGACGCGCAAAGGCCTGCGGGAAGGGCGGCACGGCGTGGTTCTTCCATCGCCATCCGCTCAGGCGCTTCGTCCGCGCGTCACGGTGGACGAAATCCCGCACCCGCGGGAACAGCGGGTGGTTCGGGTCGATCGCGAAGTAGTTGAAGTGGGGGAGGATTCGGAAACCCCGTTCCGCCCCGGCCGCGAAGAACGACTTCGCCTTGTTCGACGGCTCGTAGGTCGGGTAGTTGACGTCGTACGGATCGGACCGCCACCCGGGCGCGTGGATGAGCACGCGGTGCGGATCGATGATCTTCGCCGCCGCGTCGAGAATCGCCTCGTCGCAGGGGCACCACTGCAGCGTCAGGCGGATGTCGGATGCCCAGTCGGGGCGCAGGCCGGCGGCCGCGTCGAGATCGAACGCCTTCCATAACCACCGGCGGTACTCGCGGAAAGGCGTCCGCCATTCGCCTTCGTGCGTATCGATGATCCACGCGAGCGATCCGACGGCCGTGGCGGCGTCCCACGGGCCGAGCGCCTCGGTGTCCAGCCCCAGCGTCCGCTCGCACGCGGGATGCCCGACACGCAGCGCCTTGGGACGACCCGCGGCATCCTCGCAGCGGACCGACCAGCCGGCCTGCCCGTCCTGCAGGGCGACGATGCCCGCCTCCCACATTGTCGGCCAGGACCAGTGCCCCTGCACCAGCGGGTCGGTCAGCCCCTGTCGGCAGCCCTGGAAGAACGGGGCCACCAGC
>CAZADC010000035.1:0-14913 GCA_964483755.1 uncultured Planctomycetaceae bacterium
CACCGTTGACCGTCACATGCCGGACCGCCTTGGTTCCCTTGTTCCGCATCTGCTTCGGCCGAGGGGGAAAAAGCCTCGTGCTTGGCTTGCACGAGGCTTAGGGCCTTCTCGAAGGCCTGTTGTCGAAACGCCCCGCTGGCCTCGAAAACCGGAACCTCGCTGTCGGCAATGATCGAACCGGCCTTCGCCTCGTTCATCGCCGCCGCCATCTGCTCGGCGAACCGACGAAAATCACCCGCCAGAAGCGCCTCCATCTCCTCGACCGTAACCTTCTTGTCTTCCATGACTTATCTCCTGATCGCACCATTGCGCTAAGTCACTATAAACACTATGGTTACGTCGCGCCACCAAAAAATGTCGCACACAGGACGCGTCTCAGGCCCGGGCGCCGGGCAAGAAACACGCCATATAGGGCTTTCGTTGCGGCCGAATCGGCGTATCTTGGAAGCAAGGCGACGACGGGGGTGCGGGCGGCGCCCAAGCGAAGGCGGGCCTGCGGGGCGACAACGAGAACCGACGGAGACGCGGATGAAGATCGTGGTGCTCGACGGATACACGCTCAATCCGGGCGACCTGAGCTGGGACGCCCTGGAGGCGCTGGGCGACTGCACCGTGCACGACCGCACGCCCGCCGACCGGACCGTCGACCGCGCCCGCGGCGCCGAGATCGTGCTCACCAACAAGACCGGGCTCGACCGCGCCGCCGTCGAGGCGCTGGACGACCTCCGCTACGTCGGCGTGCTGGCGACGGGGTTCAACGTGGTGGACGTGTCCGCCTGCAATGAGCGCGGCGTGATCGTCGCCAACGTGCCCGCCTACGGTGCGCGCTCCGTCGCGCAGATGACGTTCGCCCTGCTGCTCGAGCTCTGCCACCACGTCGGCGACCACGACCGCGCCGTCCGGCAGGGCCGCTGGTCGCGCTGCGAGGACTTCTGCTTCCGGGAGCATCCGCTGATCGAGCTGGACGGGCTGACGATGGGCGTCGTCGGGCTCGGACGCATCGGCCGGGCGGTCTGCGAACTGGCGGGCGCCTTCGGCCTGGACGTGGTCGCCTGCGACGTCGCCCCGCCGGACGACCCGCCCGCCGGCGTGCGGATGGTCGACCTGGACGAGCTGCTCGCCTCGGCCGACGTGGTCAGCCTGCACTGTCCGCTGACCGACGACACGGCCGGGATGATCGACGCCGGACGCCTGACAACGATGAAGCCCGGGGCGATGCTCATCAACACCGCCCGCGGCGCGCTGCTGGACGGGCGGGCGGTCGCCGACGCGCTGAACGCCCGGCGGCTGGGCGGAGCGGCCGTCGACGTGCTCACCGACGAGCCGCCGGCGCCGGATGACCCGCTGCTGACGGCAAAGAACTGCATCGTCACGCCGCACATCGCCTGGGCGACGCTCGCGGCGCGGCGGCGGCTGCTCGACACGGCCGTCGCGAACGTCGCCGCCTTCATCGCCGGACGTCCGCAGAACGTGGTCAACTCCCCCGCCGGGCGAGAGGAGGCGTCCTGACGTGGCCGGACCGGACATCCCCCAACCCGCGGTCCGACGGTTGAGCCTGTACCTCCGGCGGCTCGAGGAGCTGGCGGGCGAGGGCGTGCGTACCGTCTCCAGCAGCCGCCTCGCCGAGCCGCTGCGCGTCAAGCCCGCCCAGGTTCGAAAGGACCTCGGCTACTTCGGACAGTTCGGGCAGGCGGGGGTCGGCTACCGGGTCAACCCGCTGATCGACGAGCTGCGGCGGATTCTCGGCACGGACCGGACCGTCAACGTAATCCTTGTCGGCGCCGGCGACCTCGGACGGGCGCTGCTGCGATACAAGGGATTCCGGCGCAAGGGCTTCAACATCGTCGCCGCGTTCGACGTCGCGCCGGGCAAGGTCGGACGGGCCGTGGGAACCGTGAACGTCTACCCGGCCGAGGAGATGGAGCGGCTGGTGGAGCTGTACCAGGCGCGCCTGGCCGTCGTGGCCGTGCCGGCCGGCGAGGCACAGGACGTCGTCGACCGCCTGATCGCCGCCGGCGTGCGGGGCATTCTGAACTTCGCCCCGGCCACGCTGGACACCCCGACCGAAGTCGAGGTCGCTCCGGTCGACCTGGCTGCGCACCTGGAGCAGCTCAGCTTCCGCGTCGCCGGGGAGCGTCGCGACGACGCGTGACGCGCCGCGGGGACGAACGGCGGCTTCCGGCGGGACGACGAAAAAACTTCACTTTTTCCGGAAATTCCGCTTTTCGGGTGACACAGGGCTGTCACCCCCGCAGGTCACAATGAGGGCATGACGTATGAAAGTCAGTCGGGTCTACAGGCTTCTGCGGCTGATCACGCTCCTCCAGAGCGGGCGGAACTACACCGCCAATGCGCTCGCCGAGGAGCTGGGCGTCAGCCGACGGACCGTCTTCCGCGATCTGAACATGCTGGAGATGGCCCGCATCCCGTACTACTACGACGAGGAGTCGGGCGGATACCGCATCAGCCGTCACTTCTTCCTCCCGCCGGTGAACCTGACCGTCGGCGAGGCGCTGGCGCTGCTGGTGCTGGCGGGACGGATGCGGACCATGCGGCAGCTCCCGCTGCTGTCGGAGGCGTCGCGGGCGGCGATGAAGCTCGAGAGCGCCCTGCCGTCGCCGATCCGCGACCGCGTCGGGAGCGTGACCGATCGCGTGCACTTCGCCGTCGGACCGGTCGCACGGCACGACGGGCTCGACGCGACGTTCGACGACGTCGCCCGCTCGGTCGCCGAGCGGCGTGTCTGCCGGATGGTGTACGTCAGCTTCCACGACCGCAGGCAGCTCGACCTGGAGGTCAATCCCCTGCGCCTGATCTTCGTCGGGCGGGCGTGGTACCTGCTGGCCTGGTCGCACGAGCACGGCGAGGTGCGGACGTTCAAGCTGGGACGCATCCGGAAGATCGAGCCGACCGGGCGGCGGTTCGACCCCGACCCGCAGCTCGACGTCTCCGACCACTTCGGCGACGCGTGGGCGATGATCCCCGAGGGACGCACCCGGGACGTCCATCTGCACTTCGAGCCGAAGGTGGCCGGGAACGTCGCCGAGGTGCAGTGGCACCGCACCCAGCAGGTCGAGTGGAACGACGACGGCTCGATCGAGTTCCACGCGCGGGTCGACGGGCTCGGCGAGATCACCTGGTGGATTCTCGGCTACGGCGATCAGGCCGAAGTCATCGCCCCGCCGGCGCTGCGCAAACGCGTGCTGGAAGCGGCCGAACGGCTTGTCGCCCGCTATCGCGGGAAGGAGGCCGTGCGATGAGGGCGGTCATCCAGCGCGTGGCGCGGGCGGAGGTGCTCGTCGTCGACGAAGGCGGAAGCGAGCGATCCGTCGGGCGCATCGGGCGGGGGCTGCTGGTGTACGTCGGCGTCGGCGAGACCGACACGCCCGCCGTCGCCGCAAAGCTCGCCGGGAAGGTCGCCCGCATGCGCATCTTCCCGGACGAGGACGGGAGAATGAATCGCGCGGCCGGGGATGTCCGGGGGGGCATCCTGGCCGTGCCCAATTTCACGCTGCAGGCCGACGCCCGCAAGGGACGGCGCCCGTCGTTCGTGGGGGCCGCCGACCCGGACCGGGCGAAACCCCTGCACGAGGCGTTCGTGGCGGAGCTTCGCAAGCTCCACGAGCCGGTGGCGGCCGGCGAGTTCGGCGCGCACATGCACGTGGAGAGCGTGGCGGACGGCCCGGTGAACATCGTTCTGGACGTGGTGGACTGAGCGGCGGACCCCGCGGGGCAGCGACGGGGAGCGCCCGGCGCCGGCGACGCCGGCCACCGGGACAGGCGATTTATTCGTGCGCAGGACCCTCTGCGCCGGGTCCGCGCGCGGAGACGGGACAATCAGGGCGAGCCCGGCGGCTCGCGCGACGAACAAGGCCCGCCGGCGGATCGATAAGGACAAAGACCCCCGACCCGTCGATTCCGTCCGGCGGGCCGGGTTATGCGCCCCCGCCCTGGCGAGGCGGACCCCACTCGTCACGCGCGGCGCCGGACAGGCAACGGCACACAACCTGCGGAAGGGTGGCGACCGGGCGGGTATGATGGTCCGGAGAGAGCAGAGATGCCCGAGCGGGTCGACAGAGAGAACGCGGGAGCGCCGCGCGGCGGGTGGAAGGCGGCCGTGATGCTGGCGGTCTGGCTGGCGGCGTCCTACGCAGCCGGGGGCGTGGGGGCGCTGTTCGGACCCGGTGCCGGCGAGGGCGGCTGGTACGACACGCTCCGCCGCCCGGCGCTGACTCCGCCGGGGTGGGTCTTCCCGGTCGTCTGGAACGTGCTGTACCTGCTGATGGGTCTGGCGGCGTGGCTGGTCTGGCGGCGCCGCGCCGACGGTCGGACGGCGGCGCTGACGCTGTTCGTCGTCCAGCTCGTCCTCAACGCAGCGTGGAGTGTGCTGTTCTTCGGGCTGCACAGCCCCGGCGCCGCGCTGATCGAAATCGTCGCGCTCTGGCTGGCGATCGCTGCGACGGTCGTCGCCTTCCTCCGCGTCTCCCGCCCGGCGGGGGTGCTGATGCTGCCCTACCTGGCGTGGGTGAGCTTCGCGATCTACCTCAACGCGGCGATCTGGGCGCTGAACCGCTGAGGACCCCCGGAATGCGAATCATGGCGTCGGCCGGATGAGCCGCCGAATCCGCCCGACCTTGATCCGCGCCCAGGCGAGCGCGAGATCGCCCCAACGTCCTGGATTGAACAGCACGTTGCAGATCGCGGAGCATTCGTGGGTGCACTGGCAACGTCTCTGCCGGAGAACGTCGCGGGCGCGTGCCCCGGCCGGCGAGCGCAGCAGGCGGCGGAGATCCATGTCGTAGTCACGAAGGTTGCCGATGACGACGTTCGCCGTCTCGCAGGGCGCGACCGACCCGTCGGGAAAGATCACGCAACTGACGCGCCCCGCGGTGCACCGCACGGGCCGAGCCCGCCCAAGCAGCAGTTGGACGGATCGACGGCGCGTCACGATGTTCTGTGCGTTGACGAGGTCGCCTCCGAACAGCCCGGAGTACCCGGACATCGCGCCGGAGCGAAGCCGTTGCGACAGTTCCCTGCTCACCTCGGCGTAGCGCCGCGGCGGCACATTCATTGAATCGGGGTCCCGCGGCTGGCCGCGCACGACGTTGGTGGTGACATTGCGAACCCCCAGCGTATCGGTCAGATACCTGATGAAATCCGCGGCGCAGCGGGCATTGTGACGGGAGACGGTGACGGTCACGGACACGTCCAACTGACTGTTCGTGCGGGCGTGCTCCCGAAGGCGTTGCAGCGACGCCACGGCGCGGTCGTAGAGGCCGGGAAACCGGCGGATTCGATCGTGCACCTCGCGTGGTCCGTCGAGCGAGAGCCCCACAATGATCCGGGTGCGACCGGCCCGGCCGACCACGCGTCCGGCCCAGTCGGACACGGCGTCGGGCAGGCTGCCGTTGGTCGCCACGCGAAGCACGTTCAGATCGGCGTTCGCGAGCAGCGCCCGGGTGATCTCGACGAGGTCGGGATGCAGGAAGGGCTCCCCGCCTGTGAGCAGGAGGGTGTGCATCGCCGGCCCCAGCGTCCGACTGAACCGCGCGACCTCCGATGCGCCCAGCGGGACGCCTGCGAGATCCAGTGAGGGGACGAAGCAGTGGCGGCATCCGGCGTTGCACTCGGTGTGGACGAAGTACACGACGTACACGGGCGCGACGGTCCGGCGGCTCATGGCCAGACTCAACCAGTGGTAATGCTTCATGGCGTTCGCACAGCGCGGCGAGCTTGTCGGGAGGGCGTTCGCAATGCGTGCAGCACCACCGGCGTCACGGCGCGGGGCGGCTTCGGGCCGATCGCAGGCCGCCGACCAGGGCGGCGAGGACGCCGGCTGCTCCGCCCGCCCCGGCGGCAAGGTAGAATACCAACAGCACGGGCATACCCCCCAACAGGACGCGCCACCCCTCGCACCGCGCCAGAAACCGGAGGAAACTTGCGTTCAGCAGCCACACAGACGCGACGAAGCACGCCGCCCCCGCGGCGGCGGCAGCGGGGAACCATGTCATCGCCGCGAGGCACGCCAGTGCGCCATACGCGCACACGATGCTGCCCAGGGCGTGTCCGCGCGTGTTCAGTTGGCGCCGGAGCGAGCGCGTCTGCACGATCATTCTCGCCCATCGGCGCGCGGTATAGGCCATGTCGAACCAGAGCAGGCCGGTCAGCGTCCGGCGCTTCAGGTGGACCACCTCGATCTCGGGCATGCAGAGCACGCGCCACCCCGTGGCGGCAATGCGTCGTCCCAGGTCGATGTCCTCCACGCCGCAGAACGTATAGGCCTCGTCAAAACCGTTCACCTGCTCGAACGCCTCCCGCCTGACGCACCCGCACCCGGTCCAGAAGGACGCCACGCCCCCCGCCGACCGTCGGTGCGTGTGACAGTGATAGAGGTTCTTGTATACCGAGGCGAAATTTCGTTCGGGAGTGTGGGGTGCGTAAGCGCCGAACACCGCCCCGATGTCGGGCGCCGCTTCCATTCCGGCCACGAGCATGGAAAGGGTTTCCGGGCCGATCACCACGTCCGAGTCGATGAACGCCAGCAGCTCGCCGGTCGCCGCCCTCGCCCCGGCGTTGCGCGTGCCCGCGGCGCCCGAAGCCCCGGCGCACGCGACGTGCCGGACGCCCGGCTGGCGAGCGGCATCTGCGTTCTGCCCCCCGGGGCTCTGGTCGCACACGATCACCTCTTTCGGGGGATACGCGGATCGGGCGACGGCCGACAGGCAGTGTCGCAGCGTCGCCGATTTCCGGTGAACCGGAATGATGACCGATACCGTGGTTCCCGTGCTCATCGCGATCCTCCCGTTCGGGCTCTTTCGGGCAACCCGATCGTCACCGCAGCCGTGCACGCCGAGGCACGCGAGGCGTCCTCGCGAAGCCACCAGGGCCGCCAGACCCGACAGAGGAGAATGTACAGCAGGGAGTTGACCCCGGACTGCAACCGGTTCAGCGTCACGTCGCCCAGGCGTGAACCGTATTCGACCTCTACTTCGCGGTATCGAGCTCCGGACTCCAACGTCGAGACCAGCAGACAGATCGGCAGGACGTATTCGGTGTCCCACCGCACGGCGCGCAGCAGAGACCTGCGGTAGGCCCGCATGCCCGTGGTGACGTCGGTGACCTGCACCCCGGTGACCAGTCGGGTCAGGGCGGCGAACAGGCGGTTGGCCAGCCGGTTCGCCGACGGCATCGTCCGCTGTCGCCTTGCCATGCGAGTGGCGCCGACGACGTCCGCGCGATCCGACTCGATCAGCTCCACCATGTCCATGATTCTCGACGCGGGGTAGGTCGCGTCGCAATCCATCGTCACGATCGTCCGGCCGCGCGCGGCGAGCATGCCGGCCTTCATGGCTCGGCCGTATCCCTGCGGGGGGACCTGACGGATCACGGTCGCTCCCAGGCGGCGCGCCACCTCATCCGTTCCGTCCGAGCTGGAATCCACGAGCACGATCTCCGCGCCCGGTCCCAGCGCGCGACGGATTTCGGGAATCACTTTCGCGACCGCCGCACGTTCGTTCAGGCTGCAGGCGACGACGGATATCCGGGGACTCGCGAAACTCATGCTCTCACGCCCTCGTCGGGGGCGTCCCTCCGCGCCAGCTCGGCAAGACGGTGGGCCACCACCAGTTGGACGTTCTCCACGATCGGCGTCGACCGGCTGGGCACGACGACGCAGGCGTCGCAAACGCGAGCGAAGGCGCCGCCGCCCCAACCGGAAATCCCTATCGTCGCCACGTCGAGCTGATTGCACATCCGGATCGCGTTGGTCAGGTTGCCGGACCGGACCCGCCCCGAAGCCTCCACGCCTCCCCCGTGCACGCTGAAAACCACCAGTGCGTCGCCGGCGACGAGGCGCGGCGCAAGGAAGGTCGTGAAGGACTCGTCCTGTCCGAAGTCGTTGACCAGCGCCGTGAGCAGCGGAGCGCTGTCGTTCAGACACACAGCGCGGCTGGTCGCGCGGTCGCCGCGCGCCCGGGGCTTGGACAGGTCGCACGCCAGGTGCTGCGCGGTCGAGGCGCCGCCGCCGTTGCCGAGCGTGTAGACCGTACCTTGGCGCACACGGACGCTGCGCAGCAACCGCCCGCAGGTGTCCACAGCGTCGGGGTCGATTTCCGCCGCAACCCGTGCGGTGTCCGAGAGGTATCGGGACGTCGCAGCATCGCAACAGAGTTCATCCGTCATGTCCGTGGTCATGGGAGTCTCCATGGAGCCGCTCATTGTGAGGTCATTTCGCAGACGAACCGTTCCGTCACGGGGTGGTCCATCGCGGCAAAGATGATCTTCGGGGGCACCGTCACGATGTCGGCGCCGGCGCTCAGCGCGCGGACGACCTGATCCCGGCAGCGGATGCTGCCGACGATGATCCGGGCGCGCGGAGACGGAAGACGTTCGAGAAGTCCCCTGGTCATGCGGAGGTTCGTTTCCGCGTCGATTCCGGCGTCGCGCATTCGACTGTAGAACAGACTGACGAAACGGGCGCCGGCGCGGGCGAACAGCAGCGCCTGCAACGGATCGACCATCCCCGTGGCGTTGACGGGGACCCCACCGCCCAGGCGCACCATGGCCTCGAGCCCGGCAGCGGTTGAGGGGATCTTCACGACCAGTCGATCATGCCAGCTCGCATACTCGCGCGCCTGGTCGACCATTCCGTCCGCGTCCGTGGCGGACACCTGCACACTCACCGGACCGGTCGAGGCCTCGACGATCTCGAGGATTCTCTCCCGGAGTCGGGACCTGTCGCGAACCGGCAGCAGCCGGGGGTTTGTCGTGACGCCGGTCGCGATCCGCATGGTCCATGCGCGTCTGACGTCTTCGATGTCTCCACTGTCAAGAAAGAGCATGTGCTCGCCTCCCGTATACGCACTTCCCGCCACCGGCTTGTGGTCGTCCGCCGTGCTGTCAGGGACGGCGGGTCCCGCACGCCGCCGTGCCGGCGGCTACGATGCGGGCCACGTCAGGCCAGCTGCACGGGGCACAGCTCGGGTCATCTCCCCGCCGTCGCCAGCACTCGGAACTGTCAATTCGAATGAAATCGCACCCGACGGCCTGCGCCGCCTCCCGGTCGGTGACCCGGTCTCCCACGGCCAGCGACGCCCGCAGATCGATCGAGTACCGTTTTGCCGCCGAGAGGAAGCTGCCCGGGCGCGGCTTCCTGCACTGGCATTCGGTCCGGAAGGCTCTCAGAACAGCCCCGGGATGGTGCAGACAGTAAAGGACGGCGCCGACGTCGGCGCCGCCCGCGCGAAGACCCGAAAGAAGCACGTGCGTGATCTGCCACAGACGCCGTATCGTGCATTTCCGCTTCGCGACGCCCGGCTGGTTGGAGATGACGATCGGCAGGTAGCCCGCGACGATCATCCGGCGCAGGGCCTGCGGCGCGCCGGCGACGATCTCCAGCTCCGCTTCCGCGTACGGGCTGTCGAATTCCGTGTCATCACTCGATATGTGGTGGTTGAGCGTCCCGTCCCGATCGAGGAAGACCGCTTTGCGGGGAACGCGGAAGCGGCGGATGAATGTCCTGTTCTCGAACACGATCCACGGGGACGTGATGGAGGGGGTGTCGGTCCTCATCGGGGGACGAACCGCCCCACCCGCGTGCCGGGCACTCCCAGGCGGACCGTCACCGGGACCAGCCCGCCGCGCGACACCGCGTCGACAACGGCCCGACGCCGGCCGGGCGGCACGCACAGAAGGAGGAATCCGCTGCCGCCGGCGCCGACCACCTTTCCGCCGATCGCTCCCGCCCGGCGCGCCTCGGCGTAGGCTTCGTCCACGCGCGGCGTCGTGACGAAGTCGCTGAGCGTCTTTTTCCACGTCCAGTGCTCGTGCATGAGTTCACCGAACGCGGCGGTGTTCCCGGACTCGATGAGCTCACGGCTTTGCAGACCGATCCGCTTGATCCGACTCAGCGCCTGCCGATGCTC
The DNA here is from genome assembly GCA_964483755.1 of uncultured Planctomycetaceae bacterium. Lineage (GTDB taxonomy): Bacteria > Planctomycetota > Phycisphaerae > SM23-33 > SM23-33 > CAZADC01. Next base: position 9,924 of record CAZADC010000035.1, read on the forward strand.
TCGGCTGCAATTCGAAAGGGCCTCGGGCTGCCGTCGAAGTATGGCGTCCGCCGACCGGCGGCGCGCGCCGATGAAGGCGAGCACCAGGCTCTCGTTAAGGGACCGCAGAGCCCGGTGGTCGAGCCGGAGCGGCTCCACCTCCACGCTTCCGGACCGGAGCACGTGGTAAGCGTGCAGCCCGCCGAACGAACTCACATAGGGGTCCTGCTTGCCGGTGCACCGCCCGAGGCGCCCCATCTCCACTTCGCAGGCCAGCTCCGCCCGCTCCCGCCGACCGAGACGCCTTCCGGTCGCGGCTGCAATGGCTGACAGCAAGGCGCAGCAGAATGCGCCGGAGCTGCCGAGTCCCGTATTCCCCGGCACCTGCGAGAGCGTCAGCAGCTCCCGGTGATCGCCGCAGAACTCCATGACCCGACAGCACTCCCGGACCAGCGGATGCCGGATCGCCCCCGCGTCCTCGACCTGCTGCTCCTCTTCCACACGGACGCGGAATCGCGCATCCAGCCGGGTGCCAAGGACGGCGTGGACATGCAGGTCAATCGCCGCCGCCACGAAGAAACCCCCGTGGTCGCGGTAGTACGACGGCAGGTCCGTGCCGCCGCCCCCGAGCGTGATGCGAAGTGGCGATCGCGCCAGGATCATTTCTGCCCGCAGAGCCCGGAACATGATTCCACGAGGTAGCGCTCAAATTCAGCGATGCCCGCTTCCGACCCGATCTCAAAGAACGCAGCGTCGGTCGGACAGGCGACCAGTTGACGTCGTCGGGCGAGGTCGGAGAACAGAACGCCCAGGTCGTGCCGTCGTGCGTACGTCGCGGCCGCCAGGACGTCCCGGCGCATGGCAATCATTCCGTAGTCGAGATAAGCGCGTCCGGGGCCCCCTCCTTTACCGTAATCTGCGACCAGCCCGCGCCGGACCGCCACGTTGCGGGCGTGACGCCGGTCTCCGTGGCGCGTGACGACCATCAGCGCCGGCTTGCCCGACTCGATGTGGCGCTGTCGGACGGTCCCGCCGTCCAGAAACAGATAGGAGTCGCCATAGGTCACGCAGAATTCCTCGTGCAGGAACTCCAGCGCGTTGCACAACGCGCCACCGGTTCCCAGGCGTTCTGGCTCGACGCTCAAACGGACGTCCATTCCCGGCAGCGGGTTCGCCTCCACGTATGCGGCAATCTGCTCCCAGAGGTGTCCCAGACAGAGAACCGCCTCCGTAAAGCCCGCCGCCCGCAGCCGCACCAACTGGTGCCGTATGAACGGCTGGCCGCCGCACGAGACCATGGACTTGGGCGCCGAGGCACACCGGTCGCCAAGGCGTGTCGCCAGCCCACCGGCGAGAATCACGATCTGGGTCACGACATTTCCTCGATCAGGCTGCGGGCGGCCTCACGCAATGCGTCCTGCGAGCCCATGGCGGCCCGCCAGCCCGCCGCGTGGAGCCGACCGCAGTCAAGACGGACCTCCGGCACGTCGCCCACCCAACCGACGGGCTCGGTTCCGTACCGCACGTCCGGTTCGGCGATTCCCATGCACTCAGCCGCTATCCGGGCCACGTCTCTCACGGTGCACGTGGTGGGCGCAGCGACGTTGTATGTCCGGACCGCCGGGCCCTCCGCGGCGAGGCAGATGCTCATCGCCGCCATGAGATCGGAGACATGTACGTAGCTGCGAACCTGCCCGCCGTCTCCGAGGACCTCCAGGCGCCGGGGGTCGGTTCGCAGGCGCTGAAGGAAATCGTGCAGCACCCCGTGACTCTGGCGCGGTCCGACGACGTTGGCGGGACGGAGAATCACCGCCCGCATTCCGTAGTTGTGCGCGAAGGCGCTGACGAGCCCCTCGCAGGCGAGCTTGCTCGCACCGTACATGGAGACAGGCAGAAGCGGCCCGGCGTCTTCCGCCAGCTTCGTCTCACCGCGATCCCCGTAGACCCCGCTGCCAGAGAGGTAGATCAGCTCGCGAACGTCCGAAGCCCTCGCGGCGTTCAGCAGGTGAAAGGTGCCCACGGTGCCCCGTTCGAAGTCCAGGGAGGGATCACGGAATCCCCGGGATATGTCGGGATTCGCCGCGCAGTGCACGACCAGGTCGCATCCGTCCATGGCCTCGGCAAGCCGGGAGGCGTCTCGCACGTCGGCCTCCATCACCAGCAGTTCTCCCCGCGTCCGGAACGGCGCCAGGTTACGGTGCCGTCCGGACGAGAAGTTGTCGTATACCACCACGCAGACGCCCCGCGACGTGAACAGATCGACGCAGTGACTGCCGATGAATCCCGCCCCGCCCGTGATCAGGACCCTCATGCCGGCCTCCCGACCCTGAGCAGTCGACGCGCAAGCCGCTCCGCTCGCAGGAAGCATTGGTCCATGTTCAGGTACTCGAAGCTGCCGTTGCGCCCCAGCAGATGAATGCCCCTCCGCCTGACGTAGTTCCGTACCACCGCCAGCCTCTCGCGCTGCTGCAGCGTGCCCACGACGTAGGCGTACTGACGGCGGCGAACGGCGGCGAAAACCAGGCGGTCGGGACGACAGAACCCCAGCCGCGACAACTCGTCACAGACGAGGCGGATCAGAGTACGCTCGCCGGGCGGCTCGGTCCGGCCGCGATGAGATATCTCGACGGTCAGACCGCAGCGACCCGGCGGGGCGCTGCCGGAACTGAATCGGTTCACGAAGCAGACTCGGTGGAAAGGCACCGAGGGCTGCGGGCAGTACACCGCGGTGAAGGACCTGCTGCACGGATGGGCGAAACCGAGCATGACCACACTGACCGCGTTGTACTCGAGACGCCGTGCCGCTCTATGAACATCCTCGTCAACGCGGTCCAGCCGGCGGATCAACTCCGGCAGCGGGATCGTGGACACGAGCTCGTCGAATCGCAGACGTTCGCCGCCGGCGGAGACCGTCCAGTTTCCGGCACCGCCGCGGACCGCTTCCACTTCAAGGGACGTCCGCCCGTCAACCTTGCGGGCCAGCCCGTCCGTCAACTGCTGTATCCCCCCGGCAGCGGGGTACAGGAACCGGCTCTGATGAACGTGCCCGGGTATGCGTCTCCCGGCCGCGCAGGCCAGGACGGTGGCCTTGGCGGCACGCGGAACTCGAAGGTGAGCCCACCTGGATGACAGCCGCCGCAGAGGGCGCTTCCATATCTTCCTGTTGTACGGGAAGAAGTACATTCGGCAGAGCGCGCGGCCGAAGGTGCCCAGCAACCAGTCGTCCAGACGCTCGGCCGAATCGTCGGGGCATTCGGGATAGTCGCGCGCGCACTCGGTCGCCAGGGCGCGGGGCAGGTCCGCGAGTCCGTTCTCCAGCGGGTATTCGGCGAACGCACCCGCGCAGCAGACTCGGTTGTGTCTCGGTTGAACGGCGCAGTCCACCCCGGACAATCCCACCAGCCTTGACAGGGCCCCGGCGTCGCGCGAGAAGAGAATGTGTCCTCCGAAATCGAAGGCGAACCCTCCGGCCCGGACGGTGCGGCATAAACCCCCAAACGTGCGGTCGCGCTCGATCACCACCGATCCCGGACACAGGGCGCCCAGCAGCAGGCCGCTGAGACCTCCGCCGAGGATTCCGATGTGGGGCGAAGGGTTCATTCGTCCTTGGGATTCGCGGGGAGCCCCGACGCGGTGCCGACGGCGGCGTGTCGAGGGTCGATGGTCATGTGGATGTCCTGGATGTCAAGCGCCGACGCCCGGAATCGCTCCTTGTCGAGGACCCGCAGCAGCAGCGAGGTGGGCTGGGCAATCCCGCTGACCTCGACATATTGCGACAGCGTGATGCTGAAATATGGCGCCCCTCCGTTCGGATCGTGGAAGGTAATCTGTCGCAGGTTCCCCGTTTGCGTGTCGAAAGCGAGCGTCCGCCCGCCCGATCGGAGCTGATGCGCCTCGATGGTCTCTTCAAGCTGCCCCATCGCAGCGGGCAACGACAAGGAAGCGTTTCCCGCCGACCGGAACTCGGCGGGATCGAAAACGGCGAACGCCTGAAGAAACTGCGCTTCCATCCCGGGGCGGTTAAGGCGGAACTCCTCGCCCCACCGTCGCGAGTACGCAGCCAGCCCGTTGCCGATCTCTATGCGGAAGTCCTCGAACTCCAAGGCGGCGGCGAAGTCCTCGCGCCGGAACCGCAGCGCGAAAGGCCGCGGGCCGCTTCCGGAGTGCCAGTCCACGGAGCCTTCGCACCGGATGGACTCCAGCGCCAGGCGGTTGCGGTTGTGTTGTTCCAGAAGGTGCTGCACCGTTTCGTCGCTCGAGACCCCGAATCCTTCCACGTTCATCGCCATGGCGTTGGTCAGGAATTCCAACTGCCTGTCGGGCAGGGCATTCAGTGAGCTGATCATGGCCAGCAGCTTCTCGTCAGCAGGTGACAGGCCCGCCACGTCTCCGCCGGCATCGTCGGGAATGGAGCCGTGCGGGCCGGAGGTGGACCGTTCCGCATGTGCTCGCCGCACACCGGGCGCGGACGCTGAGCGCGTTGTCGCGCCACTTCTTGCGTCGGGAGGTCGTACCTTTCCGCGGCCGTTTGCTTCGCACCGGTCCGCGCCCCCTGTCGGTCCGGGCGACGGCGCGCCCGGCTGGGTCTGCCGCAGCGTCGAGACCAGCAAGGCGGCGCCCAACGCGACAGCGCACGCCGTCGCGAGGGCGAGCGTCCGCCGTCGCCTGAATACGCCTGCCTCTCCGTTCTGTCCGGTTCGTAGCATCCTGTTTCTCCCTTTCGGCTGCGTATCCGATCCGCTCGTGTCTTGACGTCCGTTCGCCGCACGGGAACACCGAGGAAGACGCGATCCGCTCTCGCCGCTTTCCGCCAAGCCGCCCGTGCTTCAGCGGCACGGATCAGAACGGTCTTGGTGTTCTGTCCTCGGCCCGCGACCGGAGACGCGGCGGATGGCCTTCTGCGCGTCGACGGCGGGTCGGGTGAACGCGTTGGTAAGGCTCAGACCCGCGTCGACAACGAGAACCTGACCCGTGATGCTGTCGAGCAGGTTCTTGATCTTGCTCTGCCCGT
>CAZADC010000035.1:14923-16348 GCA_964483755.1 uncultured Planctomycetaceae bacterium
ATGCAGGTCGCGTCCGCCGAGCACAACCACGCCACGCCGGCCGCTACGTCCTCGGGCGAGGGCAGCCTTCCCAGGGGAATCCGCGGGTCGGCTCGCCCGGTCGGACACGTCCCGTCGAACATGCCGCCGGCGAGGGGGCCGGGCTCAACCAGGTTCACCCGCACGCCCCATCGCGCCAACTCAAGCGCCGCCGCCCGGGTCAGCCCGACCAGGCTCGCCTTGCTCGCGGCATACGCCGTCTGGCCCAGTCGGGGCTGAAAGCGGCTGAGCGACCCGACGTTGACGATGCTGCCGCCCCGCCTGGCCATGGTGCGGGCGACTTCGTTTGTGCAGCGAATTGCGGCCGTGGTGTTCAGACGAATCACGTCATCGAGCCGGGGATCATCGCCCAGCCCGAGCGGGCGGTCCGCCGAGACCGCCGCCGTGTTCACGAGAACCGCCAGACGCGCCCCCGCGGCTGACGCGGCCGATACGAGCCCGCGAACGTCCGCCGGTCGCGTCAGGTCGGCGCCGACCGCTACGGCGCGTCCCCGGGCAACCTGAATCTGACGTACGAGCCCTTCGGCCCCTGACCGGTTGGCGTGATAATGCAGACACACGGCGTATCCCTCCCGAGCCAGCCGCAGCGCGACCGCGCGCCCCACGGCTCCGCTGGCGCCGGTGACCAGGGCGACGCGAGTCACGCGGGGTCGCCCCCGCATCCGGAGAATGAGCCGTCTGTGGTGCCGGCGGGCGGGGTCCCGCCCGATTGGCGACGACGTCGGATGTCGTCCACCCAGGCGGCCGGATCGCGCCCCGCCGGACAGATGTCCGAGCACCGGCCGCACTGTCGGCAGTGTTCCACGCCCGCCTGAAGCGCGGCGGGCATCCCCCCCCAGGAGTACGCCTTAAGGACGCCGCGGCCGGCCGCATATCCACACCATTCGTAGTCCAGTCCCCACTGCTCGTACGCCGGGCAAACCAGTGCGCACAGACCGCAACCGGTGCAGGCCGGCCGCTGCGGCGGCTCGGCGTCGCGGGTGACGACCACGAGATGCACGTCGCTGCCGCCGTACGCGCTGCGCCGACCGGGAAGCGTGTCGGTACGGGTGGGCGAACCCAGGAGGTGAATCATGGACGGCCCGGGTCCCAGTCCGTGGACGTCGGGAGTCCGGAGGAACCGCAGCGCCTGCTCCACCGTCTCCGTCAGTGCCGCGGCGCTGACGACGAACCCGATACGCCGCGCTGCGAGCAGGTGCCGGATGTTTCCCGAGTTCTCGGCGATCACGATGGTCCCGTCCGAGGCCACCGCGTTGGCGCCGAGCAGAGCCCGCCGCGGCTCGGCGTGATCGCCGCCGTGCGCTCTGGCGATGTCATGGATTCCCGAGCCCCCATCGCTCGCGTGCGATGCCCAGGGGTCCACCTCGAAGTAGTGCTCCGGCAGCA
>CAZADC010000036.1:0-16304 GCA_964483755.1 uncultured Planctomycetaceae bacterium
TGGCGGCGACGCTGATGGAGATCAAGACGCGGATGCTGCTGCCCACGCCGCCGCCGGAGGAGGGCGGCGAGGACGGGCTGGAGATCGACCCCCGCGCCGAGCTGGTCCGCCAGCTCCTGGAGTACAAGGCGTTCAAGGACGCCGCCGGCGACCTGGCCGATGCGGCCGACGAGCGGTCCCGCCGCTTTGCCCGCCGCCCGGAGGCGCCCGATCTGGGCGAGGACGAACTCGAGCTGGAAGACGCGCAAGTCTGGGACCTGGTGGACGCGTTCGACCGCCTGATGGCCGAGATCGGCATGCAGGTCCGCGAGCACGAGGTCATCTACGACGACACGCCCCTCGAGCTGCACGCCGAGGACCTGATGGACCGCCTCCGACGCGAGGGGATGCTGACCTTCCGGCAGGTGTTCGAGGGGCGGACCACCCGCACCGAGATCGTCGGGTTGTTCCTGGCCATGCTGGAGCTCGTCCGCAGCCGGGCGATCTTCGCCAACCAGCAGCGCGACTTCGGCGAGATCTACATCCGTCCGAATCCGAACCCGCCGGACGAGGACGAGGAGCCCGAGGCGTCGGAGGAGCACGCCGCCCCGACCGCAAACGCGGAGAAGGACCCCGACCCGGACGGGGCCGAATTTGGTCCCGGAGGCGAGGGGGCATCGGACGGATCGGCGCCCGCAGATCCCGCGGCCGCATATGATGGTCCCGAAGCGCCGCCCGCGGCGCCCGAGCCCGGCGACGAGGGCGCAGACGCCGGGACCTACGTGCCCGAACCCCCCGAGGATGACGATGGCGACGAACGCGGAACGGAGACTTCAGGAGCTGGAACTTGAGCTGCCCGAATCGCCCGAGCCGGTCGGCTCGTACGTGCCGGTGGTGCGGACCGGGCAGCTCGTCATGACGGCCGGGCAGATCCCCCGCCGCGACGGCGAGATGCTCTGCGAGGGCAAGGTGCCGGACGAGGTGTCTGTGAAGGAGGCTGGCGCCGCGGCCCGCCAGTGCCTGCTCAACGCCCTTGCCGCTATCCGCCGGCAGGTCGATACGCTGGACGGCGTCCTACGCGTCGTCCGCCTCAACGTGTACGTGAACTCCTCGCCGGGTTTCACCGGCCAGTCGGACGTCGCCAACGCGGCGAGCGAGCTGCTGGTGGAGGTTTTCGGCTCGGCCGGGCTGCACACGCGAACCGCCGTGGGGGTCGCCGAGCTGCCCCTCAACGCCCCCGTCGAGCTCGACCTGACCGTCGAAGTGCTTTGAACGGTTGCCCAAGGCACTCACTCGCCCGCGACAGGGGGGGACTCGCGTGGAGGCTGTGCAGCGGGCACAGCAACAAAATGAACACATGACCTGACCGACGATCGGAGTCGCTCGGCGACCCAGCCTTGCGCTTCGTCCACCACGCCGGTCAGCCGGTGCCCCGCGCGCTGACCGGAGGGGCGCGATCTGCGAACTCGACGGGAGTGATAAATCGCGATATGCTCCGGTGTGATCCGCGACATACGGCCTCGTCAACCGGTCCAGCGGCGCATCACCTCGCACTCGCGGCATCGGGAGAGCTTGCTCTTCCAGTCTGCGAGGAGGTTGTCGGCCTGGTGCCAGTTGCCCGTCGCCAGCCAGCACAGTCGCCCGATGCCGTGCCGGTAGGCGAAGCACCTGCTCTTCTGCTCTTCGCCGCAGCCGTTGACTTCCCAGCAGGGCGGCAGGCGCTCGTCCCCGTTGCGGCTGAGATAAAGAATCATCCCCGCGAGCTTCTGAACGTACGGCGGCAACGGCCGCCACCCCTGCTCGTAGCTCTGGACGGCACGGACGGAAATCCCCAGCAGGCGCGCCATGTCCGTCTGGCTTTTTCCCAGGGCGGAACGAATGCTCCGCAGATCGTCAATGTGTACCGCGTCCATCCCAGTCGCCCTCAGCCGAAATCGAATTCGATGTGGTCGCCGACGAAAGCCGAGCGTATTGTAACGCCAATCCGCCTCCGAGGTAACACCGTCCGTCGATTTCCAGCGGATCGCGGCAGAGATCACCCGTCCCCCGACGCGGGATCGTCCTCTTCGCTGCCGCCGGCATCCTCGATTTCGCGCTTCATGCCGCCCATTTCGGACTTGAACTCCCGCAGGCCGCGCCCGAGTCCTCGCGCGAGCTCCGGGAGCTTCTTGCCGCCGAACAGCACCAGCAGCGCGACCAGAATGACCACGACCTCCCAGCCGCCGATGCTCCAGGCCGGGGCGAAGATGCCGTCAATAGATGCTGTCATGTCGGTCTCGCCTCCCGGAAGATTGTAGCGCGCCCGGGTGCGCCTCGCGTCCGCGCTCAGACGATCCGGATCACGTAGTCGCCGTCCGCGTCCGGGCCCTTGTACTTGCCGATCTCGCCGGCCGCCAGGCCGAACGGATTGCCGCCGGCGTCGGTCTCCACCGCGTCCAGCTTGGCCTTGCCGACGGTCTGTGCGGCGACCTTCGAGTGGTGCACCTGCTCGATCGAAAGCTTGCCGATCTCCGCGTCAGCAGCGAAGTCACCGGGGGCGGCGGGCAGCGTCATCAGGCCCTGCGCTACGCCGGCGTAGAGGAATGCGTTGCGGAGGGCGGCCGCGTCGACCTTGCCGATGTCGCCGGTCGTCCGCACGTCGGCGGCCGAGATCCATCCGCCCGCGTCCAGCTTGCCGATCGACTCGGCCCGCCACTCGCCGCGGAGATTCGCCTCGGTGGTCAGCTTGCGGATGCCGCCGGCGAAGTCGGCCGCGAAGTCGTCCGTCGTCGAGTGCAGGTCCAGCTGCTTCGCGCCGCCCGCGACCGCCCACGTTCCGCTCGCCTCGCCGCCGATGCTCGCCTTGCCCAGCGCCTCGTCGACGCCCCCGGTGCCGGTGAGGTCCAGCCCGGCCTCGAAAGGCCCGGCGATGTCCAGCTTGCCGATCCACGGGGCGCCGATCACGTCGTTTCCGTCAGCGTCCAGCCACTCGTTCGCCTCGATCTGCTTGATCGGCATGGCCGAGTCGACGGTGGTCTCCGCCACGTCGCCCAGCGTGATCTTCACGGCGTCACCGTCGCCCGGCCCGTCGATGGCGATGACGTGATCGTCGGCCACGTCGCCGAGGACCAGCGTCTTCGTGATCGCGCCGGTGGCGGTGAAGTCGCCGGCGAGGTTGACCGTCTCCGCCTGGAAGCAGGCGATCGTCCCGTCGACGAGGATGTCGTCGAGCGTCACCGGCCCGTCGGACTGGATCTTGACCTTCGCCTTGTCGGACGTGGGGACCACCTCGATGCGGTGCACGCCGGCGCCGTCAGCGCGGATGCTGTAGGCCCGCACGAAGGCGTCCTTGAGCTTGAACTGCAGCATCCCGCCGCCGACGCGCATCTCGTCCTTGTGGAAGTACTCGGTCATCTCGACGAGCAGCTCCGACCCGTCCATCATGACGGCGCCGATCTCGCCGTAGGGCAGGAGGACGGTCTCGCCGTCGATCGCTGCGGCTCCGCCGACGCCGTCGAAGGCGTACAGGACGGTCGGGTCGTACGGGTCGTCGAAGTCCATCAGGGCGTACCCGCCGTCGCCGCCGACGGCCAGGACGCCGTCGGTGAGCTGTGAGACGTGCGTGGGCGCGAGCCCGTTCGCGTCGGCCACGTCGCGGAGCACGGGGAAGACCGGCAGCGAGACGTCGTAGGTCCGCAGCCCGCCGGCGTCCGCCTGGTAGAGCGCGTCGTCCGTCAGCGCGAGCTGCCCTCCGCCGTCGCCGGCGCGGAAGGCGACGAATCGCGGATCGGTTCGGTCGGTCACGTCCAGCACGAACAGCCCGCCGGTTGCGTCGGAGACGAACGCCCAGTTGTCGCGCACGGCCACGCCGGCGGCGTCCTGGATCGCGCCGTCGTCGCCGAAGTCCGCGGCCGAGCCGAGCAGCTCGATGTTGGCGGGATCCGAAATGTCGTAAATCGCCAGGCCCGCCGCTCCCTCGGCGACGAACGCGAAGTCGCCCTGGAGGAAGAAGTCTGCGGCGGGCTCGGCGCCGACGGCCGAGTCGAGATCCGACAGGTCGGTCGGATCGGACACGTCGATCGCCCGGAAGCCTCCAGCGCCCGCGGCCACGAAGGCCGCGCCGTCGGCTACCTCGACCTGTCGGGCGGACCCGCCCGTGTCGATGCTGTCGAGCAGCTGCGGGTCCTCGGGGTCGGTCAGGTCGAACACCTGCAGACCTGCGTCCCCGGCGGCCAGAAACAGCAGTCCGTCCTGGACGGTCGCGGCGAGCGCCGGTCCGGCGTCGAGCAGCTCCCGCACCGCGGTGAATTCCGGATCGCCGTCGTTCTGCGCGAATACGTACAGCCGCTCGACCGTCGGATCGAGATCGTCGTAGCCCGCTTCGACGGCGGAGACCGTGATCTCGAAGACGCCGACGAACCCCGCCGGGGCGTCGATGGTCAGGTCGCCGGTGTCCTCGTCGTAGCTGACCGAGGCGCCGGCGTGGCTGGTCGTCACGTCGACGTCCAACTCTTCATCGCCGTCGTCGACGATCTGCACATAGACGTCCGTCGTGGCGCCCGGCGCCATCCGCTCGTAGCGGGGCATCGAGATCTCGGGGCGCTCGCCCGGCTGTGCGACGGTGAGGGTGTGCTCGGTGACGCCGCCCTGCCCGTCGTCGAGGGTGATGGTGATCTCGGCCGAGCCGGTGTAGCCCGCGCCTCCGTCAAAGGTCAGCGCGCCGAGCAGGTCGTTGGTGAGCGTGTCGGTGTATTCGCGCCACACGTCGGCGCCGTTGAAGTCGATGGGGGTCACCGGATGGTCGCCGGCATCCGTGGGGGTGGTGATGATCTCCTCGTAGACGGCGTCTCCGCTGAGCATCTCGCCGAAGATCATGTGGGCGTCGTTGAGCCACGGCGTCGGCGCGTCGGTGATGAAGAACTGGCTGTCGTTGGTGTCCGGGCCGCTGTTGGCCATGGCGACGAGCCCGGGACGGTCGAACTCCAGGTCGGGATGGAAGTCGTCGTCGAAGTCGCCGAGCGGGCTTCCGCCGGTTCCGTCGCCGTTCTCGGCGTCGCCGGTCTGGAACATGAAATCGTCGATGACGCGGTGGACCGGCACGTCGGTGTAGAACGGGTCGTCGTCCATCGTCAGCGAGCCGTCCGGGTTGACGTGGTAGGTCGCCAGCGTGGCGAACCGTTCGGTGGCCGTGGGGGACCTGGAATCGAACAGCTCGATGACGATGTCGCCGATCGCCTGTCCGTCGTCGTAGGCGAAGTGCAGCGTCGCCCGGCGGTTGAACTCGGAGATCAGCGCGTCCAGCGCCGGATCGTCGCTCGTAGCCGTCACGGTGATGTCGTCGCCGTCGGCGTCGGAGACGTCCAGCGGGATGACGAGCTGCCCGTCGGCGTCGAAGAAGTACCGGTCGGCGAGCGCGGTGTCGAAGACGGGCGCGCTGTTGAGCAGCAGACGCGGCTCGAGCGATTCCATCGTCGCCGGTGCGTCGGGCCGCCGCCGGGTGCGCCGTGGCCGTCTGTTGAAACGTGAATTCATGCGATCACCTCGGTGCGTGGATCGGAAAACCTCCTGCCCCGGTCCGGCGGCAGGTCAGACGCCGCATCCTCTTAAAACGACGCGGGGTCCGGCCGGTCCGCCGCGCCCCCCCTGGTGTCCGGGCCGCGGCGCCGCCGCCCCATCGTGGCGTCCAGTATACCGGTTCTTCGGCGGATTCCGGAGCAAGTTTTGACGGCGGGCGCCCCGCGGGCGGGCCCCGTTCACGCGCTCCAATGGCCCTTGACCGGCCGGAGGCCCGCCCCTACGCTTGTTGCCTACCGGAAAGGACGTACATGAGCGACATGACTCTATCCGCCCTCGCCGAACGCGTCGGCGGGAAACTGACCGGCGATCCGCAGCGGGTCGTCACCGGCGCCGCGCCGCTGGACGCCGCCGGACCGGACGACGTGTCTTTCCTGGCCAATGCCCGCTACGAGCGGCACATGGCCGGGACGAACGCTGCGGCCGTCATCGTCGCGCAGGACTACGCCGGGCCCGGTGAGTCGCTCATCCGCTGCGCCGATCCGTATTACTCGTTCCGCGAGGCGATGGTCGCGGTGTACGGCTTCCGCCGCCCGGAGTTCGAGGGCGTCGACGAGCGGGCGAACGTCGCCCCGTCGGCCGAGCTGGGCGACGGCGTCGGCATTGGGGCTTTCGTGACCGTGGAGGCGGGGGCGACGATCGGACCGGGCACGACGCTGTATCCCGGCGCGTACGTCGGCCCGCGGTGCGCGATCGGGCGGGACTGCATACTGTATCCCAACGTGGTCCTCTACGACGGCTGCGAGCTGGGCGACCGCGTGACGATCCACGCCGGCTCGTCGATCGGGCACGACGGATTCGGGTACGCCACGCACACCGGCGACGACGGCGTCGTCCGCCACGAGAAGATTCCCCATGCCGGGCGGGTCGTCCTGGAAGACGACGTCGAGATCGGCGCGTGCTGCACCATCGATCGCGCGACGATGGGCCCGACGATCATCGGGGCGGGGACGAAGTTCTCCAACCTCGTCGCCATCGGACACGGCACGCGGATGGGCCGACACTGCCTCATGGTCGCCCAGTCCGGCATCGCCGGATCCGTGATCGTGGGCGACTACTGCGTGTTCGCCGGACAGTGCGGCGTGGTTGGGCACATCCGCATCGGCGACGGCGTGAAGGTCGGCGCGCAGTCCGGCGTCGTCGACGACGTCCCGGACGGACTGGAGATGCTCGGCGCGCCGGCGCGCCCCATCGCCGAAGCGCGCAAGGCCGTCCTCGCCGTCCAGCGCCTGCCCGAGCTGCGGAACACCGTCAAACGCCTCTCGCGCCAGGTCCGACAATTGACCGAACGTCTGGACGAGCTGACCGGCGGAGCGGAGAGCGACACGTGAGCGGCGATGAACCGGTCGGACTGATCGCCGGCGCCGGACGGCTGCCGTTCCTGGCGGCCGAGGGGATCCGCCGCGCGGGCGACCGGGCGATCGTGCTGGGCATCCGCGGCTCGGCATCGCCCCAGCTGCGGGAGCGGGCCGACGTGTTCGCATGGGTCGGCCTGACGCGACTGGGTGCGTGGATTCGACAACTCAGGAAGCACGGCGTCCGGCGGGCCGTCATGATCGGCGGCGTGCGGAAGGGCGAGATGCACTCGCGACTTCGCGTGCTCAGGAACCTCCCGGACATTCGCTCCGCCATCGTCTGGTATTGTAAGATACGAGGGGACAAGCGAGATAACGCGGTATTGATCGCCGTCGCGGACGAGTTGGCCGCCGAGGGCATCGAGTTGATTTCAAGTGTGAGCTATTGCCACGAACATCTCGCAGACGAAGGACTTATGACACGCACCGCCGTGCCGAAGTCAGCGGTCGATGACGTCGAGTTCGGGTGGCGGGTCGCCTGTGCCAGCGCCGACCAGGACATCGGACAGACCGTCGCCGTTCGAGAGCAGGACATCATCGCCGTCGAGGCGGTTGAGGGGACCGACGAGATGATCCGCCGCGCCGGACGCCTGTGCCCCCGCGGTGGATGGACGCTGGTGAAGGTCGCCCGGAGCGAGCAGGACATGCGCTTCGACGTGCCGACCGTAGGCCCGGACACGGTCCGCCTGCTCGCCGGGAACGGCTGCGTGTGCCTCGTCGTCGAGGCCGACCGGACGCTCATCGTCGACAAGGACGAGACGCTCGCACTGGCGGACACGCTGGGCCTGGCCGTGCTCGGAAAGAGCGGCTGAGAACGGTGCGCGACGGGAATGCGTCGACGCCGCCGGCCTACCCGGCCGCCAGTCTGACCGGGTCGGGGAGGCGCCTCGCCCGCATCGCCGCCGCCAGGCAGACGTGTCGCAGGCGCTCGACGCTCATTGCGGCAAGGAAGTCGTCCGTGAAGTCGAGGGGGAAGTCGCAATCGAGGCTTCGCAGCAGGGCCACCAGCTCCGCACGTCCCGCGCCGGATACCCAGTTCGACAGCGCCTCGATTTCCGCGTGAACCATGCCCGCCTCGACCGTAGGAGTCGCCTCGCGAGGAGGCCGGCCGGACCCGCCTCCTCCCGTTACGTGTATCGGTCCGACCGCCGCCGCACTTTCGCCGCGAACCGAATCCCCCGATGCGGCGCATCCGTTCGCCGTCGCCGCTCAGCCGTCCCGCGTCGTCTCCCGTACCCGCTCGATCCAGGCGTCCATGTCGAACTTCCGCTCCAGTCCCGACGCGCTCATGTACCGCACGGTTCCGAAGATGTCCCGCTCCGCCCACGGGCGGTCGTGCTTCCCGAAGCACCACGCCACACCCGCGTAGCTGTTCGGGTCCCGTCCGTCCAGCTCATAGCGGTTGTTCATCTCCAGCGCGACGCGGAACGCATCGGCCGGGTCGTCGTGCCACTCCAGGAGCTTCTTTCCCCAGTACATCCGCATGTAGTTGTGCATCTTGCCGGTGACGACCATCTGCCGCTGGGCGGCGTTCCAGTACGGGTCGTCCGTCTCGCCCCGGTCGAGTGTCTCGCGGTCGTACCGGGCGGGGCGGTCGTCGCCGCGATGTCTGCGGAGCGTGGCGCGGGCCCAGTCCGGCAACCCGCCGGGTTCGTCATACCGTGGATTGTGCTGAACGAAGTTGATGCTGAGCTCCCGGCGGACGATCAGCTCCTCCAGGTAGGCCTCCTTCGCCTCTTGCGACGCCCCGGACGTCCGGAGGACCTTCAGCGCGATCCGCACCGGCGAGATCTGCCCGAAGTGCAGATACGGGCTCATGTGTGACTCGGCGTCGCCGTCGGGGTCGGAGCGGTCCTCGGGATATCGCTTCAGACGGCGCGGGACGAAACGCTCCAGCAGCCGCTCGGCCTCGGCGGCGCCGCCTCGAAACGCCCCGACGGGCCCGACGGATCGGTCCACGTCAAGCGTCTCCAGCACGGCGGCCGGGTCGCGAACGTCGATTCCCCCCAGCCGGAGCGAGGTGGAATCCCGCCGCAACGGTCCGCGATGCAGCTCGGTGAGGAACTCCTCCCGCAGACGGTTGATTTTCGGACGGATCGTCCGCGCGGCGTACTCCTCCTTGTCCGAGGTCGTGTCGACCGGCACGACAACGTCCGATTCGACCTCGACGACCCGCCGGTCCGTCCCGTCGGCGACGTCGCTTCGCCAGTCCACCTGGTGGCGAAGGTACCCGCGGTCGGCCACGACGAGACACGCCCGATCCGCCAGCTCCAGCGCTGCGGTCGGCGGGCTCTGCCGGCGGACCACGAGCTGAATGCCGCGATCCGCCAGCTCGCGACGCGTCTCGGCCAGGCCCTCCAGCATGAACGTGAAGTGCCGGGCGTTGGCCTCGGGATAGTCCTCTGCGAGGGCGAAGACGACGACGACCGGCCTGTCCAGATCGTTGGCCTGACGGACGGCGTACTCGAGGGCGTGGTTGTATCGGGCGCGCTGAGACGCCTGCATCCAGTAGAGGACGTAATCACCGCCGGATCGGATGTCCCGGTCGGCCAACACGTTGATTCGCCGGTCGTCGATCATTCTCCAGGCCCTGAGCGCATGTGCACGGTGGTCCGAACGCCCCTCATTCTAGCCCACCGGCCGGTCGGGGAGTCGCCCCGCAGGCGGTATCGGAACAATTCCCAGGTGAATACGGGCGTTTTCCCTAGATTGGCAGCGATTTTGCGTGGGCCCTTGTCGTGGAAACATTGTGGATAACTTCGTCGGCGTGGTTCTAACCGGCCCAAAACCAAGGCTTTAGAAAAGACCGGCACGCGGGAACGGTTGTGGGTATAATGACACGTTCAAGCCCGCGCTCGGTTGCGCTAACGCCATGCAAAGGCACAACTTGCCCCCGATGGAGCCGTCGTTCCTTGCCGCTGACCGCCGACGATTTCGACTATTTCCTGCCCCCCGAGCGGATCGCCCAGCACCCGCTCGCCGAGCGCGACCGGTCGCGCCTGATGGTCCTGCGCCGCGGTGCGGGGCGGATCGAGCATCGCGTCTTCGCCGAGCTGCCCGACCTTCTGACGCCGGGCGACCTGCTGGTGCTCAACGACACGCGGGTCGTCCCGGCGAGGTTCTTCTGCCGGCGGGTGACGGGCGGGCGCGTCGAGGGTCTGTTCCTTCGCGAAATCGAGTCGGGACGCTGGGAGGCCCTGCTCAAGCGGGCCGGCCGATGCGGCGTCGGCGAGCGCCTGACGCTGCTCGGCGCAGGCGAGGCCGAACTCGAGCTGCTCGAATCGTCGGGGCAGGGACGCTGGACGATCGCCGTCCGCCCGCCCGTCCCGGCCGTGGAACTGCTCGAGCGCGTCGGCGCCGTCCCGCTGCCCCCGTACATCCGGCGCGAGCAGCATCCCGGGGACGCCGCCGACCGCGAGGAGTACCAGACCGTCTACGCAAATCGCCCCGGCGCCGCGGCCGCTCCGACGGCGGGGCTCCACTTC
The DNA here is from genome assembly GCA_964483755.1 of uncultured Planctomycetaceae bacterium. Classification (GTDB taxonomy): domain Bacteria; phylum Planctomycetota; class Phycisphaerae; order SM23-33; family SM23-33; genus CAZADC01. The sequence continues at coordinate 10,373 of CAZADC010000036.1, forward strand.
ACGGATCGGCTGATGGAGCGGCTCGACCAGGCGGGCGTCGAGACGGCGAGCGTCACGCTTCACGTCGGGCCGGGCACATTCGCGCCCGTCAAGACGGATCGTCTCGACGCCCACGAAATGCATGCGGAGTGGTACGAGCTCACGGCCTTGACGGCGGGGCGGCTGAACGACGCAAGGCGGGCGGGGCGGCGGATCGTCGCGGTCGGGACGACGTCGGTCCGCGTGCTCGAGTCGGCCTGTGACGCCGAGGCGACGTTCCGCCCGCGGACCGGCTGGACCGACATCTTCATCTACCCGCCGCACCGGTTCCGCGCCGTCGACGCCCTGATCACGAACTTTCACCTGCCCCGCAGCACGCTGGTCATGCTCGTCGCCGCATTCTGCTCGCCGGGCGGGACCGACGGCGTCGCGACGATCCTCGACGCGTATCGCACGGCGGTCGAGGCGGGCTATCGATTCTACAGCTACGGCGATGCGATGCTGATCGTCTGAGCGGCCGCTGCCGGCGCAATGTCTTGAGCGAAGGGGGCGGGGCGCAATACACTGGCGCCCTGGCAGCAGGGGTGGAGCTGGAGACAACGATGGCCGAACTGAGCGGAATGTCATCCCCCGACTGGGACCTGACGGAATGGGAGGATGTCCTGACGATCAACGTGGGCGCCGCCTACGTCTGCCGCGAGTGCCAGAACCTGGTGATGGTGACCCGCGGCGGGGTGGGCGTCATGCAGCTTCGCTGCTGCAGCGGGCCGATGGAGAAGGTTCTGCTGCCCGGCGGCGGACGCAAGGAGAACGGAGCATGAACGCGGCGTCGACGCCGAAAGGCAAGGTCTTCCGCTGCCCGATCTGCGGGGCGGAGGTCAGCATCCTCGCGCCGGTGGTCGGGGAGTTCGACCCGCACTGCTGCGGCGTGGCGATGGAAGAGACGCCCCGACGGGTGGTATTCTACGTCTGTCCGATCTGCGGGGCGGAGGTGGCGGTCGTGAACGTCACCGCCGGCGAGTTCTCCCCGCGCTGCTGTGCGACGGACATGATCTGCCAGGCCGCGTGAGCGCCCGGTGCGAAGGGACAGGGACGATGCGGATACGGATCAACGGCGAATGGAGCGAGCATCCGGACGACGCCAGCATCTCCGCCGTGCTGGAGCGGATGGGGCTCGAGCCGCGCCGCGTCGCCGTCGAGCGGAACCGCGAGCTCGTCCCCCGCAGGCGGCACGCCGAGACCGCCCTCGCCGAAGGCGACGAGGTGGAGATCGTCACGCTGGTGGGCGGCGGATAGAGCGATGCGGGAAGGGCAGGGAAGGCAAGGTGCTCTGATGCAGGATGCGGGAATCCGGATCGGACCGTACGAGGTAGGCAACCGCCTGTTCGTGGGTACGGGCAAGTACGCCACGTACGAGCAGATGGCCGAGGCGCTGAACGCCAGCGGGTGCGAGGTGGTGACCGTCGCCGTCCGCCGCGAGCGGATGAGCGACGCGCAGGGACGCAACATCCTCGATTTCATCGACACGTCGCGCTACACGCTGCTGCCCAACACCGCCGGGTGCTTCACCGGCGAGGACGCGGTGCGGACCGCCCGCCTCGGGCGCGAGCTGCTGGAAGGGCTCGACAACCCCGGCGCCGGATGGGTCAAGCTCGAGGTGCTCGGCGACAGGCAGACCCTCCTGCCCGACCCGGTCGGCACGCTGGAGGCGCTGAAAGTGCTCAAGGCCGAGGACTTCACCGTCCTGTGCTACACGAGCGACGACCCGGTCATGGCGGTGCGCCTCAAGCAGGCGGGCGCCGACGCCGTCATGCCCGCCGGGGCGCCGATCGGCTCCGGACAGGGCGTGCTGAACGCCTGCAACATCCGGATCATCCTCGAGCAGCTCAAGGCCGACGACCCGGACTACCCGATCATCGTGGACGCCGGCGTGGGCACGGCAAGCGACGTGACGATCGCCATGGAGCTCGGCGCCGACGGCGTGCTGCTGAACACGGGAATCGCCGGGGCGACCGACCCGGTTCGGATGGCGGCCGCCATGCGCGCCGCCCTCGAGGCGGGGCGCCTGGCCCGCGCCGCCGGGCGCATCCCCCGCAAGTTGTACGCCACGGCCTCGAGCCCGCTGGAGGGCGTCATCGGGGCGGAGGAATGACCCTCCCGCGTTGACGAGCGTCCGGGTGCACATGAACCGATCGCCGATCCAATCCGCCGACGAACCGGACGAGGGGGTCGACCTCCGGACGAAGGTCTGCCTGTGGGTGATCTTCCTGGGACTCGCCAACTTCCTCGTCTACGTCGTCAGCTACTGGTACCTGTGGGGCGAAGCGATCAACGGGCAGGTGGTGTGGATCGGCGACGAGCTGCACTACTTCCTCAGCCCGGCCGGCGACGCGCGGCGGGAGGTGTCTCGGGCGGCGTTCATCTACTCCGGCATCCACTCGATCAGCATCGCCCCGACCGTCGGCGCGATCATGCTGGCGATGCTCACGCTCGCCAAGGAGCGGGTGACCAGCTCGATGCGATCGACGATCGTCCGCGGCCGGACGCTGCTGACCATCCTCGCCACGCTCATCACCGTCATCGTCGTGCTGTGGACGGCGTGGTTCGTCGTGCGGTTCCTGCGACACCTGGCGCATCCGATCGTCGAGCAGACCGCCGCATGGTGGACGGCGGGCCCGTGACGCTGACGGTCGACGACATCCTCTCGCCCGGCGGGTTGATCGCCCGCAACCTGCCCGGCTACGAGCACCGGGGCGAACAGGTCGAGATGGCGAGCGCCGTCGCAGCCGCCTTCGCCGACAACGAGCACCTGCTGGCCGAGGCGGGTACGGGGGTCGGCAAGAGCTTCGCCTACCTGGCGCCGGCGATTCTCCGCGCGGTGGAGGACGAGCAGCGGGTCGCGGTTTCCACGTACACCATCGCCCTGCAGGAGCAGCTCATCGGGCGCGACCTTCCGTTCCTCGCCGAGGTGCTTCCGGTGAAGTTCAGCGCCGTGCTGGGCAAGGGGCGCGGCAACTACCTGTGCTTCCGGCGGCTGGGGATCGCGGTGGACAACCGCGACCGGCTGTTCAACACGCCCGAGGAGCTCGACAGCCTGACCGAGCTGGCCGAGTGGGCGATGGAGACGCCCACCGGTTCGCTGCAGGACATCGACTTCCGCCTCGCCCCCGGCGTGTGGTCGCGGGTTCGCAGCGAGTCCGGAACCTGCCGCGGCAGCCAGTGCAGGCGGTTCGCCACCTGCCACCTGCAGGCCGCCCGCCGACGCATGCGAAAGGCTGACCTGCTCGTGGTCAACCACGCCCTGTTTTTCGCCAACCTCGCCCTCGACAGCGGCCAGGGCGACCTGCTGGGCGCGTACGACCTGGCCGTTCTCGACGAGGCCCACACGCTCGAGCAGGTCGCCGGAAACCACTTCGGACGCAGCGTGTCGTCCGGGGCGGTGACCTACCTGCTGCGGGAGCTGTACAATGATCGCAACGATCGCGGACTGCTGAAGATGCTCGGCGGCGCCGACGCGATCAAGGCGGTCAATCGCGCCGCGACGGCGGCCGACGCGTTCTTCGACGACCTGGCTAACGCCGGTCCGCCCAACGTCGCGCCCAGCGGCCGAATCCGCGAGGGCGGCGCGGTCGTGGACGAGCTGTCGCCCGCGCTGCGGGCGGTGGGCGAGTCGCTCAAGTCGCTGCGGCGGCGCGTCGAGGACGAGGACGCGCGGATCGAGCTCTTCTCGGCCGAGCAGCGGGCCGCGGAGATCGCCGGAGAGATTGACGCGCTCGTACGCCAGAGCGACGATGATCACGCCTACTGGCGAACCGTCCGTCGCGGGCGAGGCCGACCGACGGTGTACCTGTCCTCGTCGCCGATCGACGTCGCGCCCATCCTCCGCGAGAAGCTCTTCGAGACGATCAACTCCGTCGTGCTGACCAGCGCTACGCTCGCGACCGGGCGCGCCGGTGGACACGGCTTCGACTACGCCCGCAAACGTTTCGGCCTGACGGAGACGGGGCGCGAGATCCTCCTCGCCAGCCCGTTCGACTTCCGCCGCCAGGCGAAGCTGTACGTCGAGACGAAGCTGGGCAACCCGAACCACGCTTCGACCTTCATGGACAGCGCCGCCCCGGCGATCGAGCACTACCTCGAAAAGTCCGGCGGGCGGTGCTTCATCCTGTTCACCAGCTACGCGATGCTGAACGCGGCCGCCGATCGGCTGGGGCCGTTCTGCGAGCGGGCCGGCTACGAGATGCTCGTCCAGGGCGGTCCGCTGCCGCGAAGCACGATGCTCAGGCGGTTCCGGTCGCGTCCGGCGGTGCTGCTGGGCACGGCGAGCTTCTGGCAGGGCGTGGACGTCGCCGGCGAGGCGCTGAGCAACGTCATCATCACCAAGCTGCCGTTCGCCGCGCCGAACGAGCCGGTGGTCGAGGCCCGCATCGAGTCGATCCGCGAGGCGGGCGGCAATCCGTTCTTCGACTACCAGCTCCCCGAGGCGGTCATCCGCTTCAAGCAGGGGTTCGGACGCCTGATCCGCTCGACCAGCGACACGGGGTTCGTCGTCGTGCTCGACCACCGCCTGGTGACCAAGCGCTACGGGCGGAGCTTCCTCGCCGCCCTCCCGGAGATCGAGATGATCCGCGACGAGTACTCCCGCGGGACCTAGCGTCGGGTGACGGATCGGTCGCCGCGCAGGCGCAGCGGGCCCGGAACAGGTGATCGCACCCGCAGCCGCCGGGGGACGGTCTACTTGACCCAGTACCCGTACAGCAGGCGGTAGTTGTGCGGCAGGACGTAGACGGGACCGTAGACCTCGCCCTCGCGTCCCTTGCTGGAGTTCTCCGCGACCAGGCCGTGATCCTCCAGGTCTTCCAGCACCCGCCCGCTCTGGTCGCGGGCGATGCGACCCTTCGACCAGTCGGACCAGTTCTCCTCGGCCGTCAGCTTCTCGATCGGCGAGAAGTCGTATCGCCCGTGGATCACCGCGTCGCCGGTCAGCCGGTTCGGGCCGCCGAAGACGCGCTGCGGATTCGGGATGATCAGCCGCTCGCGGATCGGGTCGTCCGATTCGTTCATGATCAGGAACATCGCCTTGTACCCGGAGCGATTCCCGACCTTGATCGGGCGGCGGAACACGCTGACGTACACCTTCCCGTAGGGATTCTCCTCGGTCGTGGCGAAGGCGTCGTCGCCGCTCCACGTCTCGCCGTAGTGCACGTACTCGGCGTTCCGCCAGTAGGGGAGGAATTCGGTCTTCCCGTCGGCTTCGAAGTAGCCGAAGTCGATCAGCGCATTGATGAACCGCAGCGCCTGGTCGTTGTGCTGGACGCGTCCGTGCGGGCCGGAGTACTCCATCCCGATGTCGTTGAGCAGCGCCCGTCCGAACATCTGGCGGTCCAGCCGCTTGTCGTCGCCGGGGCGGGAGACGATCATGTTCGGCCAACCGTTGCGCTCGACGAGCCTCGCGACGAGTCCGCTGTAGTTGTGCGAGTTGTACTTGAACATCGAGTTGGGGAACACGACCACGTTGTCCAGCTCGAAGCTGCGGTGGTCGGACGAGCAGTCCTCGACGAGGCACGTGTCGTATCCGAAGCTCTCGAACGCCGTCGCCGAGTTGTTCGCCCAGAAGCTGTTGCGGAGCGGGACGCCCTCCTCGGCGAACTGGCGGGCGAGGCGCTTGAACATGCCCCGCATCGTCATCGTCAGGAACTGGTCCTGCCACGGCAGCTCGTTCTCCCGCACCTCCTCGGGGTCGCGGAGGTAGGCCTCCCCGGCCGCCAGGTTGCTGGAGCGGTAGGTCGGCCAGGTCTCGTCCCACCACCAGCCGTGATAGCGCCCGAGGCGCATCAGGCGTCCGAAGTTCCACGCGAACAGGTCCTGCCACGCCCGGCCCATGTTGCACATGCCGCCGCCGGAGTAGACGCCCTCCCCGCCGCCGGTGCGGTCGATCTCGACCTCCTTCTCC
>CAZADC010000037.1:0-16286 GCA_964483755.1 uncultured Planctomycetaceae bacterium
AATGGCTTGCGGACCATGGACAGGGCAACGTGCGCATCGAAGGGCACCTTATCGGAACGCTCAAGTCTCGCAGCCAGACTAAGGCCACAGGGGTCCGAGCACTCCATAAGCAGATCCGCGACGCTGGGCCCAACACAGACTGGGATGTCCGGGACTACTTGGGGGTACTGGTCGATACTGAGGCCGCGCACAAGGAATTGCTTGGTGTCCATGAAGAGATGGAAGCTGCGGAAGCAGAGAAGCAGGCTGGCGAAGAGTCGGCGGAGCCAGAAGAGGAGCTAGCGGAAGAGCCGGCGAACCGCCCGGCTGACCGCCCGGCCTAGAGCGGGCGGCACACTGTTGCCGATCTGCCGGGCGATCTGGGTCGGCAGGCCTTCAAACTGCCATTCGTCGGGGATGGTGTGAAGCCGGGCCGCCTCGCGCAGTGAGATCACCCGGTTCTGATCCGGATGGATGTATCGGCCCTTCGACGGATTTTGCAGCGCGGTTCTGAGCGTATTGCTCGGCTTGTCCCATCGCAGGCGCCCCCAGACGTCGGTCACCTCGCTGGCCACGTTGCTCCAGGACGGGGGCGCGAGCTCCGGCGCCTTGCGGAGCACGTCTCGCTTGTCGCCACCCATAGGGATCACCTTCATCCGGGCGAGCGCCAGCGGCGACGGGCAGGGAGCATAGTGATGGTTGCTTCCGTCCGGGACGGGCGGTAGGCCCTCCCAGGCTTGACGGACGTTCCATATCCGTCGGCGAAATGCGCGGCGAATCTCCGGGAGTCCGATTTTCGAGGCGATCGTGAATGACCGAGTCCGATGCTGCGGGACGCCCATTGAGTACGCGCTCAGTGATTGGCCGGATACCGCGTACCCGATTGCTCTCAACCCCTCGGCCATCTGGCGCCATACGTCCGTCGTCAGGAAAACCTCAACGTTCTCGACAACGACCACGTCGGGTTGAAGGACATCGGCCCAGCGGACCATCTCGATACTCAGTTGGTTGCGCGGGTCGGACTCCCGCCGGCGGCCGAGCGTGGAGAACCCTTGGCAAGGCGGGCCGCCGATCAGTACGTCGCATCGGCCTGTTGCTTCAACGGAGCGAACATCGGCGACGGCGACGTGTTCGCCGAGGTTCTTCGCGTAGGTGGCGGCAGCGGTCGTGTCCAATTCAACGGCTTGCGCGATGTGGAAGCCTTCTTCGGCGAAGGCGTGGCTGAACAGCCCTGCACCCGCGAATAGGTCGACCACCGTGGGCTTCGTGTTGTCAGACGTTCGAACCATCGGCGCTCCTTCCTGCATCGGTCCTAGCGGGCTGTAGCTTCACCCTTCTTCCACCAAGGCGATCAGCCTCCCCGGATCCTCAGCTGCAATCCGCAGAAGCCGCAAGGCACAGCCGGACGGTCGCCGATTGCCCTGCTCCCACGCATGAACGGTATGCACCGAGACGTTCAGCAGGTCCGCGAAAAGTCTCTGGCTGACGCCCAGCGTCCGGCGGCGAAGGTCAACGATCTGCTCCGGGCTCATGTCCGCTGCGCCGCTCGCAACCTGGAACCTGCGAGCAGTCCGCAGGGCATCGTCGCGGGCAGCAGATGAAGGACGAGCAGAATCTGACGGTTTCCTGATCACGGGTGCGTTCTATATTACTCAGTCATATAGTTTCGGCAAGAACAACCGCGCAGGATTAGAGCTTGAGCCGTTCTACGATCGAGCACCTCGAGGTAATATGTGCTGGCGTCAGACTGCCCAGAGGGCCGGCAGTGGGGAAACAGGATCCAGCAACTGAGCTGAGTGCCGCGGTTTGAGCCGGTTAGTCCTTCTCAGAGATTTTCCGCTTGACGTGCCCTAACGAGTCCCTAACATGACCGTCGCGGCAGGGGGGCCGCGGCGGGGCCAAGGAATCGCCATTCGTATCGAAGTCCTCGAACGCTGGGGAACATCGTCCATGGAGAGCAACGCCGCCGCACCGTCCGGACACGAGACGCCCGTCGCCGCCGCGCCGATGCTGGCCGCGGCGGTCGCACTGCTGGCCAGGCTGGCCGAGTCGAAGCCCCATTATCTGCCCGTGCTCCTCGATCTGATGCAGCGACAGGTCGGAGGGCCGCGGGCCGCGTCGCCCGCCACCGTCCGCGTGCTCAAGCTCCCGCCCGCGCAGGAAAACGCCTGAGCCGGTGCGTCCACGTGCTGCGCCGTGCTGGGTGCTGCCGCGACAAAGGGCCGTCCGGCAAGACGGTCAGGCGGACTTGCCGCCCCCGGCCTGCCGGCGACGCTTCTCGTCCTCGTCGGCGCGGGCGAACCCCGCTTCCAGATCCGCCCCGAACTGTGCGGCTTCGTGCGCGGCGGCCTCGTCGCTCTCGCCGGCGGCGGACAGGCCCGCGACGTAGCCGTAGGCCTGACGCCGTCGGACGGGCGGCAGACCGCGGCACTGGGCCAGCAGGTCCCGCTCCTGTTCTTGGCTCATGTGTATCCAGGCCGGAAGCCCTGGGAGGCCTGCGGCCGGGGAGCTATTCTACCACAAGTCCTTGATTTGCCAAGAGAAGGCTGGCCCCCCCGGCCCCCGTGCCTTCGCCGTTCGGAGGCGGGACTTCCGTACCTCCGGGTCCCCGCGCTTTCCTGTGCGGAGGCACAATGCGAGGCGCCGGGGAGGTCGGAGGCCGGGCGGATCGGGCGACAACCCGGCCGCGATCAGCATGTTCCAACATCGCCTCCGCTCTGCGCACGGTGCGCCGGCACGTGGCAGGCCGACGGTGGGGCGGCCGGCTCAGCGGGCAAGAATCTCGTGCATTTCGGCCGTGACCATCCACAGCACGGCGTCGGCGATCACGCCGCTGGTCGGGAGGATCTTGATGTCGTAGCCCGGGACGGTCGCGACGGCGTCGCCGAAGGCCCAGTGCTGATTGATGAAGATCTCGTCGTCGCCCAGGGCGTCGACCTCGTCGTCCTTGTAGTCGGTGAAGCTCCAGGCGAGCGTCGCCCCGGCCTTCCGCGCCTCGTCGTCCCATTTTCGGAAGTTCCATCCGTGGAACCGCTGGTCGAAGCCGATGCACAGGACGAAGTCGCCCTCGCCGAGCTTCACGTCCCGCCGCTGGCGGAACCACCCGGCGTTGAGCTGCTCGAAATAGCCCGGATCGTGCGGGTAGCCGATCTGCTCGCCGCCGACGGCGTGCCCGTGGAGGAACGCGTAGACGCCGCGCCCCGCTTCGCGCGCGGCGACGGCCTTCGCGGCGGTTGCCCGGATGTCGGTCATCTCCTGCTCGCGAACCTTCGAGAGGTCCGCGCGGAGCTCGTCGAGGAACTCCCGGCCGATCCGCCCCGGCTCGACGGGCTCGGGCTTGGTCTCGTGGAACTTGACGTGCCCGATCCGCTTCGCCCGCTCCTGCCCGCCGGGCACGGCGTAGCCCTGGAACATCGGGGGCATCTTCCCTCGGCGGGTGCATCCGGCGACGAACTCGCCCGTCCACACCCACAGCGCCGTGACATTGGCCGTCGGGGACGTCGGCACGACCCACGTATCGCCGTCCTTGAACAGCCCGCCGTGCGGCGCGGCGTGGTTGTCGACCACGGCGTCGAACTCGACGCCGTCCGTTTTCGCCCGCTTCAGCAGCTCCGCCCGCCCGAAACCGATCACCATGCTGTTGCCGGAGTCGACGTATTCGCGCACTTTCGCCAGCGTTTCGTCCCATTTGTCCTCACGCAGGGCGACCAGGACGATCGTCTTCATCTTCGCGTTGCGGATCTGCCCCGGCGAGAGCATTCGCATCATCCCGCCGCTGCGCCCGTACGATTCGCCGAAGAAGCCCTGGTCGCCGATCGTGCCGATCTGGTAGCCCTCGTGGACGTACAGCTCGGCCGCCTTGTCCGCCGAGGCGGTGATCGAGGGCATGTCCTTTTCCATCGCGTTGATGCAGCCGGCGAGCCAGTCGCAGTAGGCCTCGGCGCCCATCGCGGCCGGTGCGGTCGCGGGCGCGGTCGCCGGTGCGGCCGCCGTCACGACCGACGGCGGGACGGCGAGACACAGAATACTCAGCAGCATCAGCGGCGGGAATGGCTTTCGCATGTCGGTCCTCGCGGTCATTGGGTACCTCGGGTGCGTATGAAGGTGGAACACGCCAGTGGACCTGCGGTGACGGCGCGATTGCAGGCCTCGCGGCGGAATCGCCGCCGCAGGAGCGGGGGTTCGCCCGTCCGGGGATTTCGACTCCCGCGGCCGATCGGGTATCATGCCGCGACGCCGACGGGCGCCTGTCGGCCTCGCCGATACGTCGAAGGACCGGAGTCATGAGCGTACATCTCGAGCCGCACCATCTCGCCGCAGCCGAGAAGCTCGTCGCCGCCGCGGCCGCCAATGACGGGCTCGCGCCGCTGGACGTGGAGCGATTCTGGGCGGATCAGGAAGTCGCACGCGCCGACCCGTTCGGCCGGGAGATTCCCCAGTGCCCGCTGGGGATCATGATGAGCTGCGAGTGCGTCTTCGAGGAGCTCGGTGTCGAGGAGAACTCCGCCAACTGGCGGCGCCTCGGCAGCGACCACGAGTGGCGCTCGTCGCTGGCGAAGGCGTACAACGACAAGGCCGAGCCGATCGTCGGGCGGCGCGTGCTGAATGAGTCCGGCGGACCCGATCCGGACCTCCGGTACCCACCGACGAAGGGGCTGAACGACGTCTTCGAGGCCCGCAACGAGTGGCACGACCGGTCGTGGTGGCTTCAGCAGTCGGCCGACAGCCCGGACGAGCTGGCCGCGCTGCTCGACCGCGTGGAGCGGCGCTGCGAGGACATGCGTTCGTTCATCCTTCCCGACAACTGGGACGCCGAGAAGGAGCGTCTGACGTCGCGGGGCGCCAAGCCGGGGCTCTACCGCGGGCAGCGCGGTCCGGTGACGTTCGCCGCGTCGGTGTTCGGACCGGAGAACCTGATCTTCCTCATCCACGACGACCCGCAGCTTGCCGAACGGTTCCGCGACGCGATTCTGCGCTCGATGCTCGAGATCGCCCGCGTGCTGGACGAGGAGGCGGGGTACGCCCCCGCCGACGCCCCGCACGGGTGGTACTGGTGCGACGACAACTGCTGCCTGCTCACGCCCGACATGTACGAGTTGTTCGGGGCGCCGATCCTGAAGGGCATCTTCGACCGCTACTCGCCCGATCCCGGCGACCTTCGCGGACAGCACAGCGATTCGGCGATGGGCCATCTCCTGCCGATCCTCGGGAGGCTGGGGCTCAACAGCGCCAATTTCGGCCCGACCGTCATGGTCGACGAGATCCGCCGCCACCTGCCCCGCGCCGTCATCGCCGGGCAACTCGCCCCGTTCACCTTCTCGCGGAACGAGGAGGTCAACATCGTGGCCGAGTTCCTCCGCGACTTCGAGCGCGCCGGCGACGCGCGCGGGCTCGTGTTCGCCACGGCCGGGTCGATCAACAACGGCTCCCGACTGACCGGCATGCGCCTGATCATGTCGGCGATCCAGCGGCACGGACGCCACGAGTAGGAGGGCGTGCTGCAGATTTCCCTTGATCGCAAGGCGCGGGCGGACGATACTTCACTTCTGAACAGTTCACATGTGAACTATTTGGAGGCATCTCCGATGGCGACCGACGGCGAGCTGGCGTTCGTCGAGTCCGGGATCGGTTCGGACCTCGACACGATGGTGGTCTACAACATCCTGCGAACCAACAGCCGTCTCGCGCCGCTGGTCGATGAGGACCTCCGGCGGCGAGACCTGCGGGGCACCCAGCTCAACGTGCTTCTCGTCCTGCGCGAAGCCGGCGACGCCGGGCTGCGAATGAGCGAGATCGGGCGCAAGCTCGTCGTGACCCGCTCCAACGTCACGGGGCTCGTGGACCGTCTCGAGCGCGGCGGGCTGGTGCGGCGTACGCCGCACAGCGACCGGCGCGCCACGGTGGTCCGCCTGACCGATGAGGGGCGCCGCCTGGTCGAGCGCATCGGCCCGGCGCACGGCAAGGCGCTCGCCGGGCTGACGGGCGGTCTCGCCCCGGCCGACAAGAAGACGCTCATCCGCCTCCTGACAAAGCTGCGTCGCGCGCTGCGGCGCGGGCGCAGGGAGGGACGCTGATGCGAGGCGGATGGCGCGGATCGATGGGCACGGTCGGCGGGCTGACGCGGACTTACGGTCTGCACCGCCACTTCAGCCGGCGCGGGGGCGACGACGAGGACCGCAAGCCGCGCCGCGCCGACCGTGACGAGCTGAAGCGCATCGCGGGTTATCTCACGCCGTACTGGCGCAAGTGGCTGGTCATTCTCGCGTGCATTGGCGTCTCGGCCGGGCTGAGGGTCCTCCCGCCGTTCGCCGTCGCGATGATCATCGACAGGGCGATTCCCAACGGCAGCGGGACGCTGCTGGCGCTGCTGTGCGGCGCGATGGTCGGCCTGGCGCTCGTCAGCGGGCTCATCGGCGTGCTTCAGCAGACGCTCACCGCCAAGGTCGGGCAGAGCATCATCTTCGACATGCGCGGGCAGCTCTTCTCGCACCTCCAGCGGATGAGCCTGCGGTTCTACACGGCCACGCGGTCCGGCGAGATCGTCTCCCGCATCAACAACGACGTCAACGCTGTACGCGGCGTGACGACCGGCACCATCGTGACGATCGTCAGCAACCTCGCGACGCTGACGGCGACCTCGATCGCCATGCTCTCGATGAACTGGAAGCTCTCCCTGCTGGCGATCACCGTCGTGCCCGCGTTCTACCTGCCGTCGAAAATCGTCGGCGGCATCCGGCGGCGTCTCTCGGCCGAGACGCAGCAGAGCCAGGCATCGCTGCTGGCGTTCCTCAGCGAGCGTCTGCACGTCGGCGGCTCGATCCTGATGAACATCTTCGGACAGCGACAGGCGGACGAGCAGGCGTTCTCCGAACGCAGCGCCGAGGTTCGTGATCTGCAGGTGCGCCAGACGGTGGTGGGGCGGTGGCTGTTCATGGTCCTCAGCGTGTTCAGCGCGATGGGCCCGGCGCTGGTCTACTGGTACGGTGGATACCAGGCGATCCAGGGGGAAATGAGCACCGGGCGCCTGATCGCCTTCGTCGCCCTCCTGACGCTGCTGTACCGCCCGCTGGTGCAGATCGCGTCGATCTACGTGGACATCCAGGCCGCCATCGCCGTCTTCGAGCGGATCTTCGAGTACCTCGACCTTCGCCCGGACGTCGAGGACAAGCCCGACGCCGTCTCGCCGGACAGGAGCGAGGGGCACGTCCGCTTCGAGAACGTCAGCTTCTCCTACCCGCGCCCGCCCAGCCTGCTCGGCTCTCCGACGCCCGAGCACCAGAGCAACGGCGAGCGGTTCGCCCTGCGGGATGTCAGCTTCGAGATCGCGCCCGCCGAGCGGGTGGCGCTGGTCGGGCCGAGCGGGGCGGGCAAGACGACGATCACCTATCTCGTCCCGCGATTCTACGACCCCGACGACGGCCGCATCACCCTCGACGGAACCGACCTGCGCGACCTGGCACAGGAGACCGTGCGGCGGCACATCGGCATGGTGACCCAGGAGACCTTCCTCTTCCACGCCAGCGTTCGCGAGAACCTGCTCTACGCCGAGCCGGACGCGAGCGAGGAGCAGATCGTCGCCGCTTGCCGGGCGGCGAACATCCACGACTTCGTGGCCGCGCTTCCCGACGGCTACGAGACGGTCGTCGGCGAGCGGGGCTTCCGCCTGTCGGGCGGCGAGAAGCAGCGCCTGTCGATCGCGCGGGCGCTGCTCAAGGACCCCGACATCCTCATCCTCGACGAGGCGACCAGCAACCTCGACGCCACCAGCGAGTACCTCATCCAGGCCGCGCTGGAGAAGCTGCTGGAGGGGCGGACGTCGCTGATCATCGCCCACCGCCTGTCGACAATCCTCAGCTCGGACAAGATCGTGGTGCTCGACGGGGGACGCGTCGTCGAGACGGGAAGCCACCAGGAACTGCTGGACGCCGGCGGCCTGTACGCCACGTTGTTCGAGCGCCAGTTCGGGCGGGTGTTGGGGCTCAACGGCGATACGGACGAGTGACGCCGGGCGCCACCGCTCGCCCCTATTTCTCGCGAAGGTAGGTCTCGCGGATGTCGCGCAGGGTGTATCCCGACAGGTTGAGCTTGCGGATCAGGCGGATTCGACGTATGAGGGCGTCGTCGAAGTAGCGGGTGCGCTTGCCCGGCCGACGGATCGGCTCGACGAGCCCGATCAGGACGTAGTACTCGACGGTCTGCTTGCTGACGCCCGCGGCCTCGGCGGCGGCGGAGATGCGCATCAGCTTGTCGGAAGAGGATTTCCCGCGAGCGGCCATTACCCGCTTTATCGCCGTCCGGTGGGGGAAAACTTTAGGTCCGGGCCGGTCGCCGCCGCCGGTCGCCGGGGCCCGCTGCCGAAACGACGTGACGAAAGGCCGATGATATGTCCGAGATGCTCTTCGAGGATCCGATCTGGCTGTATGCGGCCGCCGTGCTGGCGGAAGTGATTCTGCTGGGGCTCTGGTTTGCCCGGCGGACCCGCCGATGGACGATCGCCCTGGCGATTCCGGTGGTCTTTGCGGGTGTCGTGGCGCTGGTCGAATGGGCCGTGGAGACCGACCGCGAGCAGATCCTCGCCGCGACGGACGATCTCGTCTCCGCCGTCGAGCGCGGGGACTATCAGGCCGTGCCCGAATACCTCGACGAGGAGTTCCGGCTTGTTCTGCAGGATATCCCGATCGGTCGGGCACGGGTTGTCGACCTGATTGAGAAGAACGCGGCCGGGCGGGACATCGGCGACATCACGCTGCACGGATTGAGCATCGAGCCGTCGGGGCGGCAGGCGACGATGGACGTGACGACCGTCGTCCGCGACAGCCGGGGTGCGGCGCAGGCGTCGCTGGTCTGGAAGGTCCTCTGGTACCGTCGCGACGGCCGGTGGCGCATCCTGGAGGTGTCCCAGCCGCGCGGCGGGTTCCGGATCCGCGCGTGACGGGCGTTGCCTGCGTGCCTGCCGCCGGCGGGCCGCCCCGGCTCGTTGAGCCCGCGTTGAAACCCCCCGTGCGGCGTGTATACTGCATGTTCGCGGGCGCGTAGCTCAGCCGGCTAGAGCGCTTCCCTTACAAGGAAGAGGCCACAGGTTCGAGTCCTGTCGCGCCCAAGAGATTGCTATTACTTGACTTGCGCTGTACCGCATCGTCTCGCGCGGGGTTGGTATCAGCGGTCTTTGCGGGAGTGTCGGGGGTCAAGGCCGACTCCGCGCGATCCTGTGCGCGCCGATGCTGCACCGGATTCTGCACCGCTTTTTGCGCCGCCTTCTGGAAGTGTTCCTCGGTAACCTGCAGGTAGTGCTTCGCGGCGACGCGCGGGCTATTGCCGATCCAGGCACAGGCGACGTGAACGGGGTACTCGTCGGTCAACTCCGTTTCCCGCGAGGACCGGCAGTTCTGGAACAGCTTCGGCCAGGGGGTCAGGCCAGCCTGCTTGAGAATCTTCAGGAACTGCTTCCGGTACATCTGGCTGCCGTTCGCGTACTGCGGACAGCAGTAGACTTCGCCGGGTTCGGCTGCCTCGAAAGCGTCGCGAAAGTAGGGCAGCAGTTCGGGGAAGATCGGCACGATGCGAATGCCACCGTCGGCGTGATGCTCAGTCTTGCTGGGGTGGACGGTGAACCGCCGGTTCGCCCAGTCCACGTCCTCCCATGTCAGCCGTGTCACCTCGGAAGGGCACCGCAGGCCGCCGAAGCGACAGAGAGCGAAGGCGAGCCGCCATTCCGGGCCCGGACAGGCCGCAAGCACCGCCTCGGTCTCAGCCCGCGTAACGAAGTGATACCGCTTCGGATTCTCCCGGACGCTTGCCGTCTGCCCCTCGAAGGGGCTCTCGGAGACGAGCTTTCGCCGGACGGCCGCCAGGAAGAACTGCTTCGCGATCCCCAGCCGACGGCGAACGGTGTTGTCAGCCAAGCCTTCCTCCGTCTTGAGGAATACGCGGAAGGCGTCGGCGTCCCCCGGCGTGATCTCGTGCAACGCCTTTTTAGAGCCGAAGAAGGCCAGCAGGTTCCGCCGTGTGTGTCCCCAGATGGTCCGTGTGGACTCTTTCACGTCGGAGCGGCTGTCGAAGTAGTCGGCAAGCCATTGCCCCAGTGTGGGCGATGCGGCTCGTTGACGGGGCCCGACCAGCCCGCACCGTTCCAGCCGGTCGCGGATAATGTCCGGCACCGCGGCGACCCAGTCCGCCGTTGCCGGCCGTGGCGACGATCCGGTCCGCAAGCACGCGACCAGGTCCTCGATGTAGCCCTTGGCGGTCTCGGCCTGCCGGGCCGTCACCCGCCCGAGGCGGATGGAATGCCGTCGTCGATCTCGGCCGACGAACTGAACCGTACGCCGTCCCGTCTTCTTGTTGTGCGATATGCTCGCCATGCTCTTACCGTTCCTTTCTGGGCTTCGGAGTGAGCTCCAGTCCGAGCACTTCCGCCACTCGGGCCGCAGAAGTCAATGTCAGCGTCCTGTGTCTCGGATCGTCCTTGTCCATGACGAAGCGCGACAACTGCCCCTCGGACACGCCGGACAGCTTCGCTATCCGGTAGCGGGACAGCTCGCTCTCTGCGACCGCTTCCCGCAACTGATCTTCAATGTCAGGCCGAATACGTTCCATGCTGCCGGCATTGTAGAGTCGGCCGTCTAGCTTGTCAAGTACCTAGCAGAAGATTCCTTGTCTTTCGCCTGTCGCGTCGTGCCGGAGATTGCTCGATCAAAACCCCTTCGTCCAGTCAACCGGTTGGGGTACCGGATCGGGTTGAGCGCTCTGCCGGATCGTGCCGTCTACGCGCAGGTCGCGCGGTGGGAAGCCGAGCATTCGCCGGTCCTCGGCGATACGGCTGACTATGCGTCCATCGACAACAGCCCCCAGCTTGTCGGGCGTCAGGTTGCTGGTGATGATTGTCGGCAGGGCTTCGGCGTGTCGATGCTCAATCAGCGCGGCAATTTCGCCCTTGCCCCACTCGGTCAGGCGGGTCGAGCCCACGTCGTCCAGGAGCAGCAGGCGAGCGCCGTGATGGCTCGTCGGATGTCGGCTTGCCGGGGCAGAGCGGCTCTGACCGGCGTCATAGCTGGCGCGAAGCTCGCCCAGGAAATCCCTTTCGCTCGTGTAGCTCGCCTGGCGGGGACGGTACAGCCCGGCCAGCAGAATCTCGCGAAGGACTGCGACTGCGGCCCAGCTCTTGCCCGCCCCTTGCTGGCCGTACAAGTAGACAATGCCGTCTGGATTCTCAGCGTACGTTCGGAGTTCACTGAGCAGGTCTTCGGGAAGGTCCGGGCAGGCGTCGAGCGAGGCGTCGCGCCACCGCGGCGGGACGCCTACTTCCTCCAACGCTTCCGCGATGTTTGCTCGAAGCGTCGTCAGCCGTGCGTGCTCGGCCTTGGCCTCCGCTTCGCGCTGTTCGGCGCAGCGCTTCTGCTCCAGCCGCTTGATGCAGGGGGAACAGTAGATCGGACGCGCAGAGTCGTCGTCCCGGTTCCATTGCTGAACCGCGCGGGCGGTATGCGGGCCGGGGAATGGAATCTCCTTGCCGCATTCGGGGCATTCTCTGCGTTGCGGCTTTGGCGTTGCATGCTGCCCCGCGCGAGACGGTTCGGGGACGGAAGGGCAGTCCCCGGTTGTTCGGTCACTGGTATTCATGTGGGAACTCCGAAAGTTCGGGCCAACTGGTCGTAGCTGGCGTCTACGGAAACGGCCGTAAACTCGCGGCCGGCGGAAAGGGGACGCCCTTCACCGCGCAGGTCGGCGTCGCCGTCGACCAGCTTGTGCTCAAACAGGCCGATGCTGTACGTGTCACGTTCGGCGGCGAACCAGAAGCCGATGGCAGCTTGCAGTTCGTTCGGCGTGAAATCTGTCAGAAGACGTTTCAGCGTGCCCGCCACTCGCCCCCTTTCTGAGCGTGGGCATTTCCGCGCCAGTCGCTCTTGGTAGTGCGTGCACCAGGTACGGACAAGCTTGGCCACATGCAGGTTTCCTCCCTGTTCGCTGTCTTGGCCAGGCTGAGGCGCGCTTTCGCCACCGTCGGGCCGCGGCGCGGCCCCCGAAGGGGGCTTCTTCTTCGTCTTGGAGTCTTGGTGTGTACCGAGGCTGGTAGCAGTGTCGGTAGCAGTTGGGGCTCGGTGGCTGCTGCCGACGTTGGCACCAGTGCCGGTCTGGGCAGCAGCATCGGGCGGCGGTGCAGGCCAGACGACCGAGCGGCAGACCGCCTGACCACCGGCACGCTCTTGTTCGTAGAGGCCCTTCTGCCAGAGCCTCCTCAGTGCCCGCGCGACGTGCCCACGCCGATACTCGCGGTGACCGTTGCCGTTCGTCGTATACAAGCCCGCTCGATCTGCGATCTGGCTGAGGCTGACTACATCGCACGCTTTGCCATAGCCCAACGTCAGATCGGCCAGTGCGAGATAGACCCGCAACGTCTCGCCGTTGATGTCCCGCCGGGCGAGCGCCGCCGCCAGATCATCGTGATCCAGCCGCCAGAACCCGCCGTCACGTGGTTCAGCCTTGTCCTGTAGTGGTTTCACCGCTCATCTCCCACGGTGCCCTTACAGGGCGCAGACTCGTCCAGTCGTACTTTGAGCCAGTTCTCCAGAGCGGAAACGGGGAACAGGCGGGCCCGGCCGATCTTGACGGTTGGGATGTCCCCACGGTCTGCTAAGTCCCACACGAGCCGTTCTCCCAACCCGAGGGCGGCTGCGGCCTGGGGCAGGCGATAGGCCAAGGGCAAGACAGGCACCCGAGGTCTGCCATTCGGGAGTTCTGCTGGCTCATGTTCTTCATTCATCATGCTCCGGCCTCCGATCTCCGGTGCTTGGTCTGGATGATTCCCTCAGCGCTTCGCCGCCCGATGCAGCAATCGCCCGCAGCGCGTCTTGCACCTGCGCCGGGTCGAAGCGGAGTCTACCCCGGACGTGCAAGGCGGGAATGGCTTTAGCTTCGGCGAGCTGCCGCAGGTACTCGCGCGGCAGACCAAGCGCCGTGGCGAGGGCGTCGAGACTTGTGAAGGTTCCGTGTCGCATGCATGGATAGTAGAGGGTGGAGTGACAGACGCGAAGCAAACGGCGCACGTGAGCGCAAAATGAACGCAGATGAGCGCAGATTGAGCGCAGAAGAAAGTCGCTGCAGGTGTCAGCTCTTCCCCATTAGTATGGAGTGAAGTACTTGGTTACCTCAGCTAGGTCCAAAATCAGCGCGGAATTGGTTCCCTTCTTTCCTGGGGGACGAAGATCCGTCAGACGGCCATCCTTCACATACCGGCGTAAGGTCGATCGGCTGACCGCGAAGTGCTTGACAATCACGGAGGCACCCACCCTCCTTGCAGACGGCTTGTCCTCCGAGGCACTCGGCACGTCTGATGGGCCTCCACCGGGACTAATGGCTGTCCAAGCCCTCTGGGAGAGCTCCCACCATATCCGCCCTATTCTTGAGTGTCGGCAGAAACATTCGTGGAGACCTGCGCACCGCCGGGATGTCACGGAGCTGGCTGCATCAGTGTCCGAGTCCCATGGCCAGTCCTCGAACTCAGTCAAGCTTAGACCCCGTTCATGAGCTTGAGGGTCAGTCACGAGCCAGTGGATGATCAGAATACGCTTCGCCTCGTCGACGGTCGGATGGTCAGGGAGTGGCTCGATGAGAAGGCGAGCTGCCCACCCGAGCCGCTGCAGCTTCGACGGGGGATTGTCCGAAGTACCTGCCTTTGAGCAGTGACCTTGCGACAACCCATCGTCCCGAAGTCCAGCTCGCGTCGTGCTGGCGAGCAATAGGAGACGGTCACGCTCACGATACACTGCATAAAGTTTTTCGCGGCATTTGTTTGCCGTCTTCTGGTCGGCGTCCGTGAGGTCCGGTAGAGAGGAATCAAGGTGACCGGACAGCTCCTTGTCCCGCAACTGGCTGAACTGCTTCTTTGTCATGTCACAGTTCTTGAGTGCGCGTGCGATTACGAGGTCGCCCACAGCCGCGGAACTTGCTGCTTGATCTTTGCTCCTGCAGAGCTTCTCCAGATCGCTGAGGAAGAGCTCATCCTTGACCAATCTTTCAATCTCTATTTGGGTCGGAGTTGACGAGTCTGAGGCCGACTGTCGCTTCGCGACCGCCGCCTCTCCGTACTTGGCGTCGAGCCACGCGCCTCCGGGTCTGTAGAAGTCTGGGCGCGCATTGATGTCTTCGGCCACGGCTTTCGCAAGCCGAACGTCTTCGGTCGACCAGGTTTCTGCCTTCATTCTTCAGTTTCCTTCCCATCTCCGTCCGCCAGATACCAGCAGACCGACGCCTCTCGGTCACCGCATGCTCTCCGGTGCAGCCAGGTGGACACGGATCGATTGTATGGTTTGTGGCGGTGTGTGCGCAGCCGGATATTGGCCGTTGGTGAATCGATCTGGCATTCGAGTAAAGCGACATGCACAGTCATTCCGTTATTCTTCTCAGCGAATACTGGTATGGCAGTGCCATGCTGATTCCAGGACGAGGTTGGTCGTTCTGCCTCGGCAGGCGTAGGATATGCGCTCCGCCATCAGTAGTACTCCGCTCGTCGCAGCAGCTCACTGCGGCAGGTACAGCTCGCTACTCGGTTCACCCCCGCGTGCGCGGGGACAGCGTCATTATCCAGCGGCGAGGACAGCGTAAATCCGGTTCACCCCCGCGTGCGCGGGGACAGCTCCCGATGTCCAGGGCCGGCAGGACCTGCTTGACGGTTCACCCCCGCGTGCGCGGGGACAGCCCGGTCGACCATCGCGGCGACGTGCGGGGTGTACGGTTCACCCCCGCGTGCGCGGGGACAGCGATACGCCACACCGAACGCGATAGCCGAGTCTCGGTTCACCCCCGCGTGCGCGGGGACAGCCCCTCGGCCTGGGCCACGTCGCGCAGGTCGCGCGGTTCACCCCCGCGTGCGCGGGGACAGCCTCGCCTCGGGCCGTTGCTTTTGCGCTTTGAGCGGTTCACCCCCGCGTGCGCGGGGACAGCCTCCTGTACTGTCGCGCGACGTCGCGCACGTCCGGTTCACCCCCGCGTGCGCGGGGACAGCAGATCGCCCAGCGCACTGATGACGCTGTCCTGCGGTTCACCCCCGCGTGCGCGGGGACAGCGTCGCCTTCGCCACCCGCCGCAACGGCCAACCCGGTTCACCCCCGCGTGCGCGGGGACAGCTTCGCCGCCTCGGCGTCAATGAGCGTCAGCATCGGTTCACCCCCGCGTGCGCGGGGACAGCGCGTACTTCTCTGGATGGTCGAGCAGGGTTGACGGTTCACCCCCGCGTGCGCGGGGACAGCCATGGCTCCCTTCTTGTACGCAGAGCTGATGTACGGTTCACCCCCGCGTGCGCGGGGACAGCAGCCTCTCGAGCGCCGACCGCTCCGCGTGCGTCGGTTCACCCCCGCGTGCGCGGGGACAGCGATCAATCACGACATCAGCCGGGTCAAGCGGATCGGTTCACCCCCGCGTGCGCGGGGACAGCTCGCGGTGGAGGTCGAGCTCGTGGACGGACGACGGTTCACCCCCGCGTGCGCGGGGACAGCGTGTACTCGCCGCTGTCGTTGTAATCCCAGTTCGGTTCACCCCCGCGTGCGCGGGGACAGCTACTATTTACCTTACCAATGGTATCAAGAATACGGTTCACCCCCGCGTGCGCGGGGACAGCGGCGCCCGGACAGCTCGACGCTCGATCGACCGGGGTTCACCCCCGCGTGCGCGGGGACAGCCCGCTTGAGCTCATAGGAGAGGCGATGGAGCGCGGTTCACCCCCGCGTGCGCGGGGACAGCGCGTGTTTCTGCTCGTCCGTCCACGGGAACTTCGGTTCACCCCCGCGTGCGCGGGGACAGCCGGCCGGGCGGATCGCCGGGGTGAAGGTGATACGGTTCACCCCCGCGTGCGCGGGGACAGCTGCCCGTGGTCACCGTCAGCGACGCGGAGGCGGCGGTTCACCCCCGCGTGCGCGGGGACAGCCCGCAGACCGGCCGGGCCGCCTCGGCGTTCGTCGGTTCACCCCCGCGTGCGCGGGGACAGCATCATCGAGCAGGGCGGATGGGATCTGCGCAACGGTTCACCCCCGCGTGCGCGGGGACAGCGTTGCATCTCGTCCACGCGCAGGTCGATCAGCGGTTCACCCCCGCGTGCGCGGGGACAGCCGCACCCACGTGTCGTCGGTCAGGGCGGCCCGCGGTTCACCCCCGCGTGCGCGGGGACAGCCATGTCGGTGCGCATGCCCATGCAAAAAACCCCGGTTCACCCCCGCGTGCGCGGGGACAGCGCCGGCCTGGCCGGCGTCCTGGCCGGGCCCGTCGGTTCACCCCCGCGTGCGCGGGGACAGCCGTCCGGAGCTCATGTGCGGGCCCGC
>CAZADC010000038.1:0-16070 GCA_964483755.1 uncultured Planctomycetaceae bacterium
GCTAGGTCGCAGGGAGTGCTCATTTGGCATCCTTTCGTTCGCGGCGAGGCGCCTGCTCAGGCGGATTCCTGCGCGATCATGCGGCGTTTGAGGTCCGGTCCCCCCGCGGCCGAAAATCCGCCGGGACGGCCGTCGGCATACGTCACCCGATGGCAGGGGACCACGAGCGGCGTGGGATTCTTGCTGAGCGCCGTGGCGAGCGCGCGGGCCGCGTCCGGACGCTCGATCGCCCTGGCGACCTGCGAGTAGCTGCGCGTCTCGCCGTACGGAATGTTGCGCGTCGCCCGGAGCACCATGCCGCTGAAGCTCCGCTCGCCCGGCAGGTCGCAGGGGATGTCTTCGAAGGACACGCGCCGGCCGTTGAACCACGCCCGCGATCGCTCGATGAACTCGGCGAAGGGCGTCTCGTCCCGCTCGGTCGAGCCGTGTTCCCACGCGAGCAGCGCCAGCAGGTCGTCCATCGGGTAGTGGGGCAGGACGACGCGCGAGAGTCCGGCGTCGGACCACACGCCGCCCATCGGCCCCCAGGCGGTCGCCCAGGCGGCGAAGCACTTTTCGTTCTTACCTGTCATGGCCGCGACCGTACCACCCCTGTCCTGGGGGTTCAACGCCGCGTTGCGCGGTTGCGTCCGTCGGGGGGCGGGCCTAGAATATCGGCCTGATCCTCAATCAGCACGACAGCAGGAATCGCATGATCGTAGACTGCCATACGCACATCTGGTCCGATTCGTCGCAGCTCGGCGACGGGGCGGACGAGTACCTCCGCCGCGAGGGAGGCAGCGAGAGCATCTCGGCCGACGCCGCCGAGCACGCGGCCGCCAGCCAGTGCGTCGACAAGTGCCTGGTTTTCGGCTACCGCAGCGCGCTGCTCGGCGCCGCCGTCGACAACGATTTCATCGCGCGGCACGTCTCGCGTCACAGCAGCCGGATGGTCGGCGTCGCGGCGGTGGACCCGACCGAGGCCGACGCGGTCGAGACGGCGTCCGAGCTGCTCGAGCGCAGCGAGTTCCGCGGACTGACGATCAGCCCGGCGACGCAGGACTTTCACCCCGCCGACAGCCGGGCGATGGAAATCTACGAGCTGGCCGCCGAGAAGCGCTGCCCGGTGTTCATCCACCAGAGCACGCACCTTCCCGCGGCCGGGCGCATGGAACACGCCCGTCCGTTTCTGCTGGACGAGATCGCGCGGACCTATCCGACGCTGACGATTGTGCTTTCGGCGCTGGGACATCCCTGGGTCGAGGAGGGCATCGCCCTGCTGGGCAAGCACCCGCGGGTTTTCGCCGACGTCGCCGGGCTGATCCGCCGGCCGTGGCAGGCTTACAACGCCCTGGTGCTCGCCCACCAGTTTAACGTGATGGACAAGGTCCTTTTCGGCAGCGATTTTCCCTACGGCACGGCGGCCGAGGCGATCAAGACGGTCTACCGCCTGCACGAGGTGACGCAGGGCACGAACCTGCCGTCGGTGCCGCGGGAGATGCTGCGGTCGATGGTCGAGCGCGACGCCCTGGCGGCGCTGGGGATCGCCCGTCCGGGCGAGGAGCCGCCGGCCGAAGCGGTCGACGCCTTCGAGGACGAAGACGAGACGTAGTCATGCGCGGCCTGCGGGCCGCGACGAAGTCAAACGTGCAGTGCACAAGGAGCGGATTATGCGACGCGGCGCGATGATCCTGGCGGCGGCGACGGCGTTCATGCTGAT
This sequence comes from uncultured Planctomycetaceae bacterium, assembly GCA_964483755.1. GTDB lineage: Bacteria > Planctomycetota > Phycisphaerae > SM23-33 > SM23-33 > CAZADC01. Next base: position 1,700 of record CAZADC010000038.1, read on the forward strand.
TGCCGGCGGATGCGAGCGGAAGGCGGGCCCGGAGGACCCCAAGCCGTTCGACCCCGAAACGGCCGCTCCGCCCAGCGGCGTGGTGGTGAAGGTCAATGAGAAGCTGCTTGGCGACCAGGGGGCAATCGGGCGCCAGGCGAAGCGAGCGGCCGAGGAGGACACCGGGGCGTCGGCGTCGGAAGGGACGGCGGGCGGACTGCCGCCGATCGGAGGCGGTGACGGATCTCCGGCGCCCGCCGACGAGCCCCCGGACGACGGTGCGACCAGCCCGGATGTCGAATCGCCCCCGCTGCCCGGCGAGCCGGGAACGAACCTGCCGCCGGACGCCCCGACAGATACCACGGTCGAGCCGGACAACACGGCCCCCGAGCCGCCGGCGGAGCCCGAGGACGCCGGGTCTGGCGCACCGCCTGACGCCCCGGATTCCTCCGAGCCGGACGCCGGGGCGGGCGCGACGGCGGGCGAGCCCCCGGCCGACGACGAATCCGCCGACGTCCTGCCCAAGGCGACGGGCGATCCCGCGGCCGACGTCAAGGCGACGATCGAGGCGCTCGCGAAGACCGCCGGCGGAATGCCGGAGGTCGGCAAGATCATCCCGTTCCTCGCCGAGACGGATGCGAAGGACGCACGCGGGTACGTTCAGGCGAAGGAGAAGAACGACGAGCGGTTTGAGGAGCTGATCAAGCTGGCCCGCGAAAAGGTCGCCGGCGGCGCGGCAGAGCAGCTCATGCAGATGGGCGGCGGCGCGCAGATGATGTTCCCCCCGCCGGGCATGGAGCTGGGCTACGTGCCCGTCGACCAGCTCGACATCACATCCGCCGGCGGCAAGGTGAACGTCAAGGCGCCGGGAATGGAGTTCACCTTCGTCAAGTCCGGGGATGTCTGGAAGCTCCAGTACAACGCCAAACAGAAGAAGGTGCTCGCCGCCCTCGTCGATTACGGCGAAGCGCGGACCAAGTTCATCCAGGACGTCACGCAGAAGATCAACAGCGGCGCCATCACCAGCGAAAACCAAGGCCAGCAGATCCAGGACGCCCACACGGACACGCTGGGCCCGGCGATGGAAAAGGCGATGCGGGTCTACAGCGAGTCGATGGAGCCCCCGCGCTGACGTGGGCGAACCGGTCCGCCGACAGTCCGACCCGCCCGCTGTGACGCCGGCGCTGCTGCCGGCACGCACGGTCGCCGAGGCGACCTACTATCTGGTGGCAACGGCGTGTCCGCACTGCGGCGAGGGTCCGCTGCGTCCGCTTCGCCAGGAGACCGAAGACGCGGACGGCGAAACGACGCGGATCGCCGCGCGGTGCGGACATTGTGCGGCCGAGGAGGAATATCTCTTCGCCTGCCCGCCTGACGCCGATGCGACGCACGGCGCGGTCGCGCGGGAGGTGATCAATCCCTCGGACGAGCCCAGCCGCCTCGTGGACGTGGCGCAGTGGGTCGGGCTGTTCTACCGCCTGATCGCGCAGGCGTCCGCCGCCGAGGACGCGGCCGAGACGCGAAGGCTCGGCTACCGCGCCGCCCTCTGCCTCGACGAGGCGCTGAAGTTCTACGCCGGCGGCGAGGAGCTTCCGCCGGAGTCGGCGTTCTTCTCCCCGGCGGCGCTGGAGACCTTCCGCGAGCATCCCGACAAGTTCGCCCGCCGGCGCCTGCGCGACCTGCGCGACAGGCTGCCGTCGCTGTCGACGATGGCCGAGGGCGTCGCCCGCGACGCGCGCCCGAGGCGCTGGTGGCAGTTCTGGAAGAGACGATGAGGAGCCGACATGGTGAACCCGTCCGTCCGCGATTACCTCCGCGCCAACCGTGAGCGACACCTCGGTGAGCTGTTCGATCTGCTGCGGTTTCCGAGTGTCGCCAACGAGACCCACGACCCGGACCCCTGCCGTCAGTGCGCCGAATGGCTGCGCGACCGGGCGGCGGGGCTCGGTTTCGATGCCGGAATCGTCGAGACGCCGGGCAAGCCGTCGCTGATCGCACATCTGAACGTCTCCGACGACGCGCCGACGCTCCTGGTGTACGGGCACTACGACGTCCAGCCGGCCGAGCCGCTGGAATTGTGGGAGAGCCCGCCCTTCGAGCCGGAGATCCGCGACGGCGCGATCTACGCCCGCGGGGCGAACGACGACAAGGGGCAGCTGTACGCCCACCTGATGGCGATCGAGGCGTTGCGCGAGACCGACGGCGTGCCCGTCAACGTTGCGATGCTCATCGAGGGCGAGGAGGAGATCGGCTCGCCCAATCTCGAGCCGCTGGTCCGCCGGCGGGCCGACGAGCTGCGGGCGGACGCCGCGGTCATCAGCGACTGCGAGTGGTACGACGAGCGCATGCCGTCGATTACCTCGGGGCTCCGGGGGCTGGCGTACCTGGAGCTGACGGTCACCGGCCCGGCCGCCGACCTGCACAGCGGCATCCACGGCGGGGCGGTCCGCAACCCGGTCAACGCGCTCGCCAAGCTTGTGGGCGGACTCCACGACGCCGACGGACGCGTGACGATCCCCGGCTTCTACGACGACGTCCTGCCGCTGTCCGACGAGGAGCGCGAGCAGTGGCGCGAACTGGACTTCGACGCCGACGCCTACGCCGCGTCGCTCGGCGTGCCGGTGCTGGACGGCGGCGAACGCGGACTCGACGTGCTGGAGCGGCGCTGGGCCCGTCCGACGCTGGACTGCAACGGGATCGTGGGCGGATACACCGCGCCGGGTTCGAAGACGATCATCCCGTCCCGCGCGTCGGCGAAGATTTCGATGCGGCTCGTGCCGGACCAGGACCCGGACCGGATCGTCGAGAGTTTCCGCCGCTACGTGGCGGATCGAGCGCCGGCCGGTGTCTCGACGCGGATCGAGGTCCACGCCGGAGGGCGGCCGGTGCTGCTCAATCGAGAGTTTCCGGAAATGCAGGCCGGACGAGACGCGCTCGCTGAGGCGTTCGGGCGTCCCGCGACGTTCGTCCGGACCGGGGCGTCCGTGCCCGTCACGGAGCTCATTCAGCGCCTCCTGGGGCTCGACGCGGTGATGATGGGCTTCGGCCTGCCGGACGACAACCTGCATTCGCCGAACGAGCGGTTCCGCCTGTCGCAACTCGACGGCGGCGCCGTCGCCGCGGCGACATTCATGCAGAAGCTGGCGGAGTGTGCACGCCGCTGAATCGCCCGGACGGTCGGTCAGTCGCCGATGCCGAACTCCTGCTTCGCCCAGTGCCAGAAGTTGCCGTACGGGTTGGTGGTGTTGTACGTCCCGGCCCAGGTGAGTTTCTCGACGCGGTCGAAGTCGATCCACTCGACGTGCGCGTCGTAGAAGCCGGCGCAGAGCCCCTCGCCCTTGTGGGCCTGTCGGCTGTCCGCCTGCGGGGGCTCGGAGAACACGTAGTCGGCAACGAGCACGGGTGAAATCCGCGCGGCCGTCTGGGCGTGTCCGTGCGTGTAGAGGTTGGCCTGCGTCGGGCGCGTCGCCGTGTTGTACCCCACGAAGGTGCAGAACTTGCCCGAGTAGGTCGCGTAGGCGTCGACGTTGCTGCCCAGATTCACCAGCGCGTTGTATGTGTGCGGCGGGCTCTGCCAGTTCCACGAAGGGTTCGAAGACGGACAGAAGAACGTCCGCTCCACGCCTCCCCTGTCCAGCGGGAGGTATCCGTTGACGGCCATCAGGCCCATGCCGAGCGGATTGTTCGCGCCGCGACGGACGCGGTGCAGCCAGCTTCCGTCCGTGCGGGGGTACAGCCCGCGATGGTCCTCGGCGTACAGGCTGGCCGCCAGGACGATGGACTTCTCTGTCGTCATGCAGTACGCCCGCATCGCCAGCTCCCTCGCCTCCTGAAGCGACGGTACGAGGATGCTCACCAGCAGCGCGATGATCGCGATGACGACCAGAAGCTCGATCAACGTGAACGCCTTACGACTGCGATTCATGGACGTCATGATTACACACTTCTCCGATTACAAACTGTCCTGGAGCGACCCGGCGCGATGCCCGGCGAGCGGCTGTTTACCATACGCCGGGTCCGGCGTCAACGCTTGCGCCGCGTCGGTATCACCCTCCGGCAAATGGTACGTGCCGACAGGGCGATCGGTTCTCAGGGGATTCGCCCTCAGAGCCAGCTGAACCGGTGCGGGCCGAAGTTCGCCTCGTAGTACGGTGCGATCACGCCGCCGGGCGGGGAGACCTCGTCGAGGCGCTTTCGGTCGTCGTCGGTGACCTTCACCTCGACGGCCTGGAGGTTGTCCTTGAGCTGGGTCATCGTCCGCGGGCCGATGATCGGGCTGGTGATCCCCGGCTGGGTGGCGCACCAGGCGAGCGAGAGCTGCGTCGGCGTGCAGTTCTTCTCCTCGGACAGCTCCTCGACGCGGTCGATGACCTCGAACCCCTCTTCGCTGAACAGACGGTCGGCCCGCTCGCCCTCGCGACCGGTCAGGCGGGCGTTCTTCGGGCCCTTCTTGTCGCGGCCGTACTTGCCGGTCAGGAACCCGCCCGCCAGCGGCGACCAGGGGATCAGGGCGAACCCGTACGTCCTGGCCATGGGGATCAGCTCGCGCTCGATGCGGCGATCCAGGAGGTGGTAGGGGGGCTGCTCGCAGACGAACCGGTTGAGCCCCAGCTCCTTGCTGACCCACAGCGACTCGACGAGCTGCCAGGCGGCGAACGTGCTCGTGCCGATGTAGCGGACCTTTCCGCTGCGGATCAGGTCGTCGAGGGCGCGGAGCGTCTCGTCGATCGGGGTGGACGGGTTCGGGCGGTGAATCTGGTACAGGTCGATCCACTCGGTGTTCAGGCGCTTCAGCGACGCCTCGCACTGCTGCATGATGTACCGGCGATGGCTGCCCTGGGCGTTGGGGTCGTCGTCGTCCATCGTGCCGAAGAACTTCGTCGCCAGCACGATCCGGCCGCGCTTCTTGTTCTGCTTGAGCGCCTTGCCGACGGCCTTCTCGCTCTTGCCGCGGTTGTAGACGTTGGCGGTGTCGATGAAGTTGATGCCGCCGTCGATGGCGGCGTCGATGATCTTGCAGGAATCCTCGACGCTCGTCGGCCCGTCGAAGTTCATGCAGCCGAGGCAGAGCGGGCTGACCTTCACGCCGGTGCGTCCGAGGCTGCGATAGTCCATGATCCGTCTCCTTGGAATGTCCCGATGGGGCTCTGCTACACGGTAGGCTCGGTGGCACGAAGGACGGACCGATAATCGTTCGCGGTCCCGACCATTCGCGTGTGCATTGCATAGCGCGCAAATCAAGGCCAGAACGTATCGTTCGTGTCACGGGGGCGCGCCGCAGACGCCCCGGTCGCCCTGTTCAGTTAGCTGGGGAGGAGGTGAGCGGCGCAATCTCGGCCAGCACATCGTCAGCGAAGGGCGGGTAGCTGGTCCTGCATCGCTGACGCAGCTCAACCGGTCGGGCGTTCTTGGCCAGGGCCTCTCGCGCTTCATATTTGTCCAAGCCCTGCGCCTGACAGCAGCTTGACATATGCGCCTTGAGTCTGCGAGGTGCAGGACGTTGCTCCGGGTCTTCGCTGAAGGGATCGCCCGCGTCCGGACCGAAGACATCTTCGCGTGCTTGCGAGTCCGCCAGCAACCACGTTTCGGAGCAGCGACATGCGGCCCCGATAGCGCACGCCGGCGCGGAGTCAGGGGAGGCATTCCGGTATGCGGCGCGTCCTTGACACATGCGTTGGCGCCGATCAGGCTGATTGGGATGCTCTCTGTCGATCAGCACGACGACGCCATCACAGTCATGTTGCTTCGCCAGGAACATCGCACGTCGAATGCGCTCCGAGTCCGAGTTTTGCGGCAGTTGGAGAGGGGTCGGGCTCGCATGATTCCTTGTCCGCATGACTGGAATGGTGCTGAATTTCCGCACAAGAGCCACTTCATATTTGCGGCATCTGTTCGATGGGGCTGTGCGTTCATCTAGGATGCCATCGAGGAAGTGCGGAAGCACCGCCCCGGACAGGTTCGGTTCTTCCCGCGCCCATTCCATTCTGCCCACCTCGGTTTCCCCCTCGCCCACAAGGAGCAGACGCGGCGTGCAGCCCGACCAAGACTGATCCGACATGCTTACTCCCCCTGGTCCGCCATCTGCTGTTCGGCAAGGAGCATCGCCCATAGTTCACCTACGCCGATCCCCTGCTCGCGAGCATCGGAAAGCAGTTTCACACTGGGGGGGCGTATTATGGTCTTACCATCGGCGCCGCGCCAGACCAGCCGGAGCTCATCGGCAACCTTCTGCTGTTCACGCTCCGCCAGCAAGTGCTGCAGCATGAACGGCGAATGCGTCGTCACAATGACTTGTGTTCCTTGAGCAGCTACGTCGCGTAGACGCTTGACGCTTTCCTCCAGCATGGCCGGGTGCATGCCATTCTCCGGCTCCTCGTAACCCACAGCCGAAACCTGCTCGCGCTGGTACTTCAGGGTGGTTAGAGCCAAGAGTCGGAGGAACCCGTCGCTCACCTGGCTTGGCGCGTAACGAACTCTGCGCCTTCGCTTGTCCGTTGCCTTCTCGAGGAAGCTCAGCCCGAACCCCCGGGCCCCGATCTTTCGTATCTCGATAGAGTCGAGCCATTCGTAGGATTGCTGGAGTTCGGATACCAAGGCCGTGAACCGATCCAGGTGCTTCGTTCGCAGAGAATGGAGAACGGAAGGAAGGTTCTCACCGCGCTCTGACAGATGTCCGGCACCGCCCTCGCTGCTGCGCCGCAGGAAGTCAGGTCCCCATATCTCATAGTGGACGAAGCCAGCCAGCTCGTCTGCGATTGCAGTTAGAGCGGGGTAGCGATCCGGCTGCCGTCTCGCGTCCAGCAGAATCGAATGCGGCAAAGTGACATTCTCGTGGATGATGACATCAGTCCCCTCCCACGCAGCCATTCTGCGCCCCTCGCGCACGGCGCCAAATGGGGTACGGATGGGGTCGAGATGTTGGAAGAATCGCTTGGGACCAATGCCTTCGCTACTTACATGGACGTGCTTCCGCTTTGCCAGCTTCAAGACGGCTCGAACGTCCTTGCCAGCTTCGCCGATTCCGGGAACCGTGATGTCTACGTCCCACCCTATGGTTTTAGAGGCGGCGCGAAGGTGGACGAGCTCGTTGTACGTGAGGTCGTTCTCGACGAGGGCATCGTTCACGGATGCATACTGGAAGAGCCAACTTAGCACCTGCAAGGCCTGAAGAAAGCTGCTCTTGCCCGCTCCGTTCTGCCCAATGAGCACGGTGAAGGGGCTGAGATGGACATCAACGTCCTGCAAGCTCTTGAAGTTCTGGATCCGAACGCGTTTGATCACAAGCCCACCTCGTGTCACCTTGGTCGGGTACCGCCTCATACATCTTGGCGGTTCTGAAAGCAAGGAAAAGCGCCCTGGAGTTACGGAACACCTCCCCCGAAGATCGAGTTTTGCGGCTCCCGCGAGGGGCGGGCAGAGCCGCCCTGCATGCTGCTGGAACTGTCGACGGGCTTGCGGCAAAACGTTCGACAATGTTGATGCGGGAGGCGTCCGGCGACCTGTGGGGCGGCCGCGGCGGCGGGGTAGCGCGCCGCCCGGTCGCGTCGAAGTCGTTTCGTGTTGGATAATAAGGACTTACGTCGCCGAAAAAGCCGAAGGGACGGGCGTTTTTCGCTGGAGTCGGCGTGGCGTTTCTGGGATAATTGAAGGCGTCGCGTCGAGGGTCCTCCGGCGATCCGTAACCGCCCGCCCCGGCGCGCATCGAGACGCGATCCGGTTTTCCCGCGGAAGGAGAGCATTGCATGGCCAAGGAGCAGGCCGCGCCCCGGAAGGGCGATACAAGCGTATACGACGAGAGCAAGATCAAGGTGCTTCGCGGCCTGGAGGCCGTGCGGAAGCGCCCGGGGATGTACATCGGGGACACGACGCCCCGAGGTCTGCACCACCTGGTCTGGGAGATCGTGGACAACGCGATCGATGAGGCGATGGCCGGGCGGTGCAGCAACATTTCCGTGACGATCCATCCCGACGAGTCGGTCACCATCAGCGACGACGGCGTCGGCATCCCGGTCGGCCCGCACCCGACGGAGAAGGTCTCGACGCTGGAGGTCGTCTTCTGCCATCTGCACGCCGGAGGGAAGTTCGACCACGACACGTACAAGGTCTCCGGCGGGCTGCACGGCGTCGGGGCGTCGGTGGTCAACGCGTTGAGCGAGTGGATGGAGATCGAGGTCTGCCGCGACGGGAACGTCTACAACATGGAGTTCCAGCGCGGGCTCAAGAGCAGCGATCTGAAGCAGATCGGACAGCGCAAGCGCTCCGGCACGCGGGTGACCTTCCGCGCCGATCCGGACATCTTCCCGGACGTGAGTTTCCGGTTCGAGGTGCTGGCGACGCGCCTGCGCGAGCTGGCCTACCTCAACGAGGGCGTTCAGATCAAGCTCAAGGACGAGCGGAACGACAAGCAGGAGGTCTTCTGCTACAAGAAGGGTCTCCTGGCGTTCCTCGACCACCTCAACGAGGGCAAGCAGACGGTCAACCGCCCGATCGTCATCCACCGCGATGACCCCGAGACACAGCTCATCGTGGACATCGTCTGCCAGTACACCGACGGGTACAGCGAGACGATCTTCACCTTCGCCAACAACATCAACACCGTCGAGGGCGGCACGCACCTGTCGGGCTTCAAGAGCGCCCTGACGCGGACCATCAACTACTACGCCCGCAGCAGCAAGCTGGTCAAGAACGGTCAGAGCCCCGCCGGCGACGACCTGCGCGAGGGGCTGACGGCGATCGTCTCGGTCAAGGTGCCCGACCCGCAGTTCGAGGGGCAGACCAAGACCAAGCTCGGCAACAGCGAGGTCGAGAGCTTCGTCACCCAGGTGGTCAACGAGCAGCTCGCCGCCTGGATGGAGGAACACCCCGCCGACGCCAAGCGGATCGTCAACAAGGGCGTGCAGGCGATGCAGGCCCGCGAGGCCGCCCGCAAGGCCCGCGACCTGACCCGGCGCAAAGGCGCCCTGTCCAGCGGCTCGCTGCCGGGCAAGCTCGCCGACTGCCGCAGCAAGGACGTCGCCAGCACCGAGCTGTTTCTCGTCGAGGGCGACTCCGCCGGTGGGCCCGCCAAGCAGGGACGCAACAGCGCCACCCAGGCGATCCTTCCGCTGCGGGGCAAAATTCTCAACGTCGAGAAGGCTCGCCTGGACAAGATTCTCAACTACAACGAGATCCAGACGATCATCTCCGCGCTCGGCTGCGGGATCGGCGACGACGAGTTCGACATCTCCCGGCTGCGATACGGCAAGGTGATCGTCATGACCGACGCCGACGTCGACGGCAGCCACATCCGCACGCTGCTGCTGACGTTCTTCTTCCGCTACATGAAGCAGCTCATCACCGACGGACACGTCTACATCGCCCAGCCGCCGCTGTACCGTGTTCGCCGGCGCAAGAAGAAGCGCTACGTCCTCGACGAATGGGAGATGCGCCGCTCGCTCGTGGAGATGGGCCTCGACGGCGCCACGCTCCAGGTCCGCAGCCTCGACGGCGACGCCGTCGAGGTGACGGCCGAGTATGCCGGCGCGAAGCTCAAGGAGCTGGTGGACGTCATCGGCAAGCTCGCCGAGAAGATCCGCATCGTCGAGCGGCGCGGATTGGACTTCCAGGACCTCATGGACAACCGCAGGGACGGCAGGCTGCCCTCGCACTGGATCATGATCAACGGGCGGAACCTGTTCTTCCATTCGCAGGAGGAGTACGAGGCGGAGCTGCTCAAGCACGAGAACGCCATCGTCGAGGACGAGCAGGGCGACGGCGAGGAGGCCGACAACGGCCCGCAGGTCCGCATCCAGAAGCGCAGCGAGCTCCACGAGGTCCGCGATATCGAGAAGCTCTTCGACGAGCTGAAGTCCCGCAGCATGTCGATCGAGGATTATTTCGCCGTTCGCGAGGAGACCATCACCGGCGAGAAGCCCCCGGCCAAGTACGTCCTGGTCAGCAACGGCGACACGCTCGAGCTGGACAACGTCGCCTCGATCGCGTCGGGCGTCCGCGAGCTCGGCGCCAAGGGCATCGAGATCGACCGGTTCAAGGGTCTCGGCGAGATGAACGCCGACGAGCTGTGGGAGACCACGATGGACCCCGAACGGCGCGTCCTGCTGAAGGTCAACGCCCAGGAGGCCGAGGAGGCCGAGCGGATGTTCAGCCTTCTCATGGGCGACGACGTGGAGAAGCGCCGCACGTTCATCGAGGAGCACGCGCTCGAGGTCAAGAACATCGACGTCTGACCGGTCCCGCCCCACCGGCTGGGCAGCCGCATCTGGGGCGTCTTTTCTCTGCACGCCGTACGTACGGAGCGGGTGCGCGATTTGCCGCGCTCCACGTGTGCGCCGTCCTTGTGCCCCGACAGGGCGTTCGGTCTGCCGTGCCGTGTGGACGCCGGCCGGATCGCACGAAAGCGGCGCCGGGCCGCAACTGCAACCACACGGCCGGGTTGTATCAGAGAAGCGCCGCCGGCCGCGAGGGCCGCGGACAGGTTGACCAAAGGAGAACCGAGTGAAACTGCATCGCTTCGCGTGGGTCGCCGTGCTGCTCTCGGCCGCCGCCTCCGTCGCCGTGGGCGCCGAAACGCTGCTGAACAGCGACTTCGACTCGCCCCCGGAGGACGGCGACTGGGCGTTCGTCGGGATCACGGGCCGGTGGGACCCGTGGATCGTCGGGCAGGAAGGCGAGAGGCGCGTCGTGGTCCCGTCGGCCGGGCACTTCGAAGGACTCCGGACCCGGAACCTCGATGTCGAGCCCGGCCGGTACGTCAAGGCGTCCTTTCGCGCCCGCGCCGTCGCCGGGCCCGCCTTCGCGGCCGGGCTGTGGTACGACGCGGACGGAAACGAGATGCGGGCCGACCACTACCACGGGATCTCCCGGTCAACGGAGTGGACGGACCAGGAGTTCATCTTCCGCTGCCGTCACAATGCGGCATCCGCGCGCGTCCGCTTCCGCGCGATCAACGGCGGCTCGTTCCTCCACGTCGACGACGTGACCGTCGCCGCCCTCACGGACGCCGAGGCCCTCGCCTGGCTCGACGCGCTTTACGCCGACCTGCCGCCGGTCGCGTACGAGCCGCCGGAGCAGCGATGGCGGCACATTCCGCAGACCATCGCCGCCCTTCGAGAGGGCAGGGCGTGGAAGGTCGTCGTTCTCGGGGACAGCATCGCCAACGATCTCGACAACAGCGGCTGGGAACTGCTGCTGACGAAGGCGTATCCGAAGGCGGACCTGTCGATCGTCACGTCCATCGAGGGCGGCAAGGGCATGGAGTTCTACCGCGAGGACGGTCGGGTGAAGGAGTACGTCCTGGACCACGAGCCGGACCTGGTGATCATCGGCGGGATCAGCACCGGCTCGGCCGACGCGGTGCGGGACGTCGTCCGGCAGATTCGCGAGACGTCCGATCCGGAGATCCTCGTGATGAGCGGGGCGTTCGGCTCCCAGCACGGTCAGCACTACAGGCCGCCCCGCGGCAAGCAGTGGTCGCCCGAGATCGACCCCGAGGGCAAGGGCTACCGCAGCGCGCTGCTCGGCGTCGCCCGCGAGGAGAACGTGGAGTTCCTCGACCTGCGCGGGGCGACGGACGCGTATTTCCGCAAGTGCGGACGCCCGGCGAGCGACTACATGCGCGACGTGGTCCACCCCAACGACCTCGGCCGGGCCGTCCTCGGCCGCATTCTCGCGCGCTATCTCAGCCCGTCGGACGAACAGGAGGGCTCACAACCCGGCGCACACCGGAAGTGCGCCCCGGGCGTGCTTCACTCGTCGCGTCCCTGAATGTCCCGTATGCGCCGCACCAGGTTCCGGGCGATCCGGATCATTCCGTGGTCCGACGGGTGGATCATGTCCTGCGACAGGCCGGTCGCGTCGAGCAGGTCCGGTCCGGCGACGAAATGGACGTTGTCCCGCTCGCTCGCCTCGCACACCTCTTCGAGCGTCCTGCGGTAGGCCTGCGCCTTGGCGTGGAGCTCGCCGCCCCGGTCGAAGTCGGCGAAGCAGGGCAGCAGGCTGATGCAGACGACCGGCGAATCCGGGCGCGCCGCCGCCATGACAGCCATGATCCACGCATGTCGCTTACTCCTTCCGCGGACAGAAGAACCCGTCTCGCGCCGGGGCGCGAGACGGGCTCATCATGCGGCTGTCGCGGCCGGAATCATCTGACGGCGGACAGTGCCTCCTTGGTCGACTCGACGCCGCGCTTCTCGTGCTCCAGCGCTTCGAGCACCGCTTCGCTGCCCGCGCGCCGGTGGTCGGGGTCCGCCCAGCGCTCGTCGTACCCGCCCAGCGTCTTCGGGCGCCCGAGGTGCCGCTCCCAGCGCCGCCACGCGCCGTAGGCGTTGTGATAGTGCCCGGCGGCGCCCCGGAGATGCTTCCCCGCCTCGCCGTCGAACAGCCCGGCCGTCGCTTCGAGATACCTCGCCGTGCACTCGCGCGCCGTCCACTGCGGATAGATCGCGTAGCACCCCCAGCCGCGGTCGAAGAAGCACGAGTTGCCGTCCGTCTCGTCGGCGCTGGTCATCTGCTTTGAGGGATCCGCGACGTCCGCGGCGTACTGCTCGATCCCCCGCAGCCCGGTCGCCGCGCCGGGGGCGGCGCCCTTTCGCCAGCCGGTCCAGTAGTCGTCCTCCGCCAGATGGACAATCTGCGCGAGCGTCTCCCGCGCCACCTCCGCGGGCTCCCGCGGGGCGACCGGTCCGGTCAGGCGGAACAGGCGCCTGTCGCCCTGCGGTGCGTTCCACCACGTTTCGGTGAACTGCTCGCGCGTCCACCACACGCCGTCGATAAAGAACGGATCGACGAAGAACTGCACCTTCGGATCGTCTCCGCCGTCCGCGCCGACGAACAGCCCGTATTCGAGATGCTCCGCAAGCACGGGGCGGCCGGCTTGACAGGCGTCACGGACGAATTCGAACGCTTCGTCGGCGGAACTCGGCTGCCGCTCCTCGACGCCCATCCCCACGGCCGCGCAGGCCCGCTGCACTGTCGTGCACGGCTCAAAGAACGTCGGCCAGCCCGGTTTGGCGATGTAGACGAACTGTCCCGACCAGCCGGAGACGGTCGTCAGCGTGGAGTAGTCCACGTCGTCCCGTCCGAGGACGTGCAGCGCGACCATCAGCGCCCACATCTGGCTGCGCTGGTGCAGAGGATCGTCCCTCAGCTGCTTGAACAGGCGCACGGCCCGTTTCCGGACGGCGTGGTCAACGTCGGCGTCCGGCGTGTCCGCCGTCCGCAGCGATTCCACGTGCGTCTTCAGCGCCGCCCAGCTTGCGAACCCGTACTCCAGGGCGACCGCCATCTGCACGTCCTGGAGCGAGACGTCGGCCTGCAGGAGTCCTGCCTCGCCGGCGTTTGACAGACGTCCGAGCTGCCGCAATTGCCGACAGTCGTCGATTCTGCCCGCCCTCTGCGCAGCGAGCGCCGCCTTGGCCTCCTTGCGGAGATGCTCCATCGACGGACGGGGTGGAAGAGAACGTCCCACGGTACACCTTCCTTTCCATTATCGCCCGGGGGCCTGCACGCGCGGGCTGGAAAGAAAGCTCAGCGCAAATGTCGATGAAGGTAGGCTGTGCCTTTCCCGCAGGCCGGGAGGCACCCTTCGTGCACCCTTCGCAAATGATTATACGCCGATATGGGCGCATGACAACCACAAAACAAACGCATTTGACCGTGCCGGACAAAACGCGCTTTGGTCTTGACGAAGACTCATATCGTGATAGACTCCAACTGGCGCATGAAGGGCGCCTCCCGGCCTGCGGAAAGGATCGAATCCACCTTCACGGGAATCGCTTACGAACCTTCTTTTCTGCCCGATCGTGCAGGCCGCGGGCGCGAAGGAAAGGAAGGTCGTCATGATCCGTTCATTTCCCCCCAACCCCAGCATGCGGTTCCTTCGGGAACAGGCCAAGGATCTGCTGAAGGCGCAGAGGCGAGGTGATCCCGCCGCCTGTTCCACGCTGCGCCTGCTTCGCCGCTTCCGCGATGTCGGCGACGAGGCGATCCTCTCGACCGATGTGGCGCTGCACGAGGCGCAATTCGCCTTGGCGGTTGACTACGGCTTTGCGAACTGGACGGAACTCAAGGAGCATGTCGTCGGCCTGGAAGCCGCGACCGTGGCGAAGTCCTACCGCCGACTCGACGAGATCTTCCGCGGCCACTGCATGAAGGTCGATACGTTTTCGCTGTCCGTTCACGCTGCGGCCGGGCTGCTCGACAGACCGGTGGACTACGAGAAGGTTCTCGTCGCGTCCACGAACGCGTTCTGCCTCGCGCTGGACGAGGGCGAGCAATGTACCGCCTGGTGGCACATGTCCGGACGCGACGTCTGCCGTGACTTCCTCGGGCGGGCGCTCCCTCGAGCTGTTCCAGCCGCTCAACGAGGCGCAGGCGCTCTTCGGCGTGCCGTGGC
>CAZADC010000039.1:0-16066 GCA_964483755.1 uncultured Planctomycetaceae bacterium
CAGGACCGCCACCGGGTCGCGCTCCTGCAGGAAGGCCGCCGCGATCACGTTGCGGGCGCGTTCGGTAAACCGTTCGTACATTAGCTGTTATCTCCCTCGCCTTTGACGGCTGCGCTTATCGAGTATTGTGGGAAGTACGGTTCCCTTGTTGTACGCCGACGTGCGGCGTCGAGTTCGCGTCCGCCGCGCGTCAGGCGACCGACACGCCATTCTAATGCCCCTGGGCGGGGGTATCAACCCGACCGGTCGCGCGATCGACGTCCGCGGCGCCGCCGGCACACCTATCCTATCGGCGCGAACGGCGGGGAAATTGACCGTTGTCGCCCCCCGGACGGCGCGGAGGTCGTCCGCTCGCCCGCATGTTGCGCTGGAAAGCGAAACCCCGGCCGCCTATTCTGTCGCCCGACGGCCGGGACGTCTGCGGCCACATCACAGGAAAGGACACCGCCCATGGCCGAACGAACATACAAGGACGACCTGAGCTTCCTCAACGAGCACACGGACGCCGTCGAGCTCGCGACGGGCGACGCGCGCATCGTCGTGACGCCGGACTTCCAGGGACGGGTGATGACCTCGACGCTCGCGGGCGCGGGCGCCCCGGCCTTCGGGTGGATCAACCGGGACTTCATCGCGTCCGGACAGCCGGACCCGAAGTTCAACAACTACGGCGGGGAGGACCGTTTCTGGCTGGGCCCGGAGGGCGGACAGTTCGGGCTCTGGTTCGAGCCCGGCGAGCCGTTCGACATGGCCCACTGGAAGACGCCCGAAGGCTTCGACGCCGGACGGTTCGACGTCACCAGCCGCGGCGACGCGTCCATCGCCATGGCGGCGGCGTTCTCGGTCACCAACGCCGCCGGGACGCGGTTCGACTGCGCCGTGCAGCGGAGGGTCTCTCTGCTGGCCGCCGACGAGGCGGCCGCGCTGCTGGGCGGAGCCGACCTCGACGGGCTCGTGATGGTCGGCTTCGAGTCGCTCAACACGCTGTCGAACGCCGGGTCCGAACCGTGGACGCGCGACGGGGGGCTGCTGAGCGTGTGGATCCTCGGGCAGTTCAACCCGCTGCCTCGCGGGAAGGTGATCGTCCCGTTCATCCCCGGCGACGAGGGCGAGCTCGGCCCGCGGGTCGCCACGGACTACTTCGGCGAGCTGCCCGACGAGCGGGGCGTGTTCAGGGACGCCCACTTCCTGTTCGCCTGCGACGGGAAGCACCGCAGCAAGATCGGCGTCTCGCCGCGCCGGGCGCGGGACGTGCTCGGCAGCTACGATCCGGATGCGAACGTGCTGACGATCGTGCAGTTCAGTCTCCCCGCCGACGCGCCGGAGCGGCCGTATGTCAACAGCATGTGGGAAGTGCAGGACCGCCCGTTCGACGGCGACGCGGTCAACAGCTACAACGACGGCGAGGAGACGCCCGGCGCCGGGCAGCTCGGCCCGTTCTACGAGATCGAGACCTCGAGCCCGGCGGCCGAGCTGGCGCCGGACGGGTCGATCGCGCACGCTCACCGGACGTTCCACTTCGCCGGCGAGTTCGAGCTGCTGAACCGCCTGGCGACCTCGGTGCTCGGCGTGGAACTGCGCGAGATCGGGTGACGGGGATTCGCGGGGCGGCGCGCGCCGGTACCGGCGCGTCTCGCGCCGTGAGGCGGCGTTCTGGACACGTTTCCGCCGGCTTTTCCATGGAAAAGCCGCGAAAAGTCCCATAACTGCGCGCAAGTCGCTAAGATGTAGCCTGATTCACCCACGTCCTGCGCCGGACGGAGGCGCGTTGTAGCGTCCGCCGGGCGGGAGAACGGACTCGACGCAATGTGTGCCAGAAGTCTCGGGGACGCCAATCCCCCGATCGGTCTCAAGCAACTCGACGATCTTCCCAGGGACGAGGCCCGCGAGCTGAAGATGCTCGCCGGCGGCGACGAGATACAGGCGGTCGCCGACTCGGACATGCTCTTCTCCGGACAGTACGGACAGAGCCGGCTCGTGCTGTGCGCCGGGAAGGTCCTGACGGTCGAGGACGGCGTGATCGAGCGGGACGTGCGGCTCGACGACGTTGCCTCCGCGCACTGCAAAGACTACGTCGGCAACGGCGTGCTCGAGGTTCGTCGCGAGGACGGGCGGCGCGTGGAGTTGATCCGCTACAGCAAGACGCTGTCGGACGTGTTCAGCGAGGCCGCCGACCGGATCAACGAGCGGGTGGGGGTCGGCGAGGAGGAGCTCGAAGCCCGGCAGGAACAGATCGCGCAGGTCGCCGGCGGGGCCGACGACACGAATGTCTACCGCTGCCCCAACTGCGGGCACCCCCTGAAGTACGCCAGCGACGCCTGCCCGAAATGCACCTCCAAGCGCCAGGTGATGTTCCGCCTGACCGGGCTGATGAATCGCCACTGGAAGCTCGCCATCGGGTGCATGCTGCTGTCGGTGTTCTTCACGGTGTGCCAGCTCGGGCCCGGCATTCTCGTGCGGGAGCTGGTGGACAAGGCGCTGCGCCCGGTCGACGAGACGGGGGCTGCGACGGCGGGGGCGGAAGCGGTCGCCGCCGTCGCGGCGGAGACGGACGCCGACACGGCCGCCGAGACGATCGAGACCCGCTACGACATCCTGTACGTCATTGTCGGGGCGTTCTTCGGGCTGATTACGGTTCAGGCGATCATCAACCACTTCCGCATCCGGGCGGTGGGGACCATCGGACAGAAGCTGGTCGCCGACCTGCGCTTGAGCCTCTACCGCACACTCCAGCGATTGAGCCTGAGCTACTATGATCGCGAGCACACCGGTCGGATCATGTCGCGGGTGCTCACCGACACGCGGATGGTCCAGCAGTTCGTGGTCGCCGCGGTCCAGCAGATGGTCATCGATTTCCTGCTGGTTGTCGGCATCTCCATCGCCCTGTTCGCGATCCACTGGAAGCTGGCGGCGATCGCGCTGCTGCCCATGCCGGGCGTCGTGCTGCTGGCGAAGTTCTTCTCGACGAAGTTCCGCGGCATCTTCCGGTCGGTCCGGCGGAAGTTCGCGACGCTGTCGGCGTCGGTGTCCGAGAGCATCTCCGGGATGCGCGTGGTCAAGAGCTTCGCGCAGGAGGAGCGGGAGATCGCCGGGTTCAACGAGAAGAACCTCGACGTCTACAACGCCCACCTGACGGCCGTCACCGCAAAGTCGCGGTTCAACCCGGCCGTGTCGTGGCTGACGGGCCTGGGCGTGCTGGCCGTGTGGTTCTTCGGCGGCGCGGATGTCATCGAGACGAACGCCCGGATGCGCACCGGCGCCGACGCGCTGACCCTCGGTACGCTGATGCTGTTCATAACGTACATGACGCAGTTCTACCAGCCGCTGCGGCGGATCATGAACCTTACCGAGACGTTCCAGGCGTCGGCGACGGCGGCGGAGCGGATCTTCAACATCATGGACATGCCCTCCGACGTCGGCGACCACGACAACGCGATCGCGCTGAAGGACGTCAAGGGGCGGATCGAGATCAAGAACGTCTCGTTCGGGTACAACGAGGGAGAGCGGGTCCTGAAGGACATCAACCTGACGATCGAGCCGGGCGAGATGGTCGGGCTCGT
This sequence comes from uncultured Planctomycetaceae bacterium, assembly GCA_964483755.1. Classification (GTDB taxonomy): domain Bacteria; phylum Planctomycetota; class Phycisphaerae; order SM23-33; family SM23-33; genus CAZADC01. Next base: position 3,558 of record CAZADC010000039.1, read on the forward strand.
CGGGCAGACCGGCTCGGGCAAGAGCACGCTGGTCTCGCTGATCTGCCGGTTCTACGACCCGACGCGCGGCGAGATATTGCTCGACGGCGTCTCGCTGAGCGACATCCGCACCAAGAGCCTGCGGGACAACATCGGCATGGTGTTGCAGGATCCGTTCCTGTTCGCCGGGACGGTCAAGGAGAACATCGCCTACGGGCGCCCGCAGGCCGACGAGCTGGACATCATCCGCGCCGCCCGGGCCGCCAACGCCCACGAATTCATCATGAACCTTCCCGACGGGTACGACAGCGAGGTCGGCGAGCGGGGCGTGATGCTCTCGGGCGGCGAGAAGCAGCGGATATCCATCGCGCGGGCGATCCTGAAGGACCCGGCGATCCTGATCCTCGACGAGGCGACCAGCGCCGTCGACACGGCCACCGAGGCGAGCATCCAGGAGGCGATGGATCGGCTGGTGCACGGAAGGACCACCGTCGCCATCGCCCACCGGCTCAGCACGCTGCGAAACGCCCACCGTCTGGTGGTCCTCGCCGACGGCGAGATCATCGAGGAGGGAACGCACGAGGACCTGCTGAACGCCGACGGGACGTACGCCAAGCTCTGCCGCATCCAGGCGGAGTTCGCCTCCGGCGTGCCGACGTAGCCGTCCGTGAGCCCGAGCCCGAACGCTTGCGGTCGCTGCGGATGTTACGGGCCGATCTGACGAGTCACCACAAGGAAGACCGATAGCCATGACGCTCGAACTGGACATCGAGGACATCTTCGTCGAGGCCGAGAAGCTCACCTTCCGTCGCGACGAGCACGGCGAGGTGTGGGTCACGCTGGGCGACGAGCCCGCCCAGCGCCTCGGCGGGTGTATCAGCGCGTTTCCGCTGACGCATCCGCATCAGCTCGTCGCCATCCGCGACGAGCAGGGACGGGACCTCGCGATGCTCGACGACGTCGACCGCCTGGACGAGACCTCGTGCGAGATCGTCTCCGAGGAGCTGGAGCGAACCTACTTCATGCCGTGGATCCAGGACATTCTGGACATCGACGAGCACCTCAACGTGGTCGAGTGGGAGGTGATCACCGACAAGGGCGAGCGGACGTTCCAGGTCCGCAACGTCCGCCAGAACGTCCGGCGCGTCGGACGTCGGCAGTTCGTCATCAAGGACGTCGACGGCAACCGATACGAAATCAGCGACTGGATGGCGCTGCCGGTCGCCGCGCAGAAGCTCCTCGAAGGATACCTGTAAATCTGATCGGAGCCCGGCGCGATCAGTCCTGGTCCATGACCCCTCGCCACCACATGTAGTCCCACGTCGCCGAGACGCTCGTCGACTCGCCCTTGTGGGTGAGCGGATGCTCGAAGTAGGCCGTCGCGTCGAAGGATTCGGCGTGCCCGTCCTCGAACACGGCGTTGACCCACTGGCGGTCGTGCGATCCGTTGCCCGTCCCGTAGAGCCCTTCCTGGTGGCACATGAAGAACGCCGTCGTCGTCGGTTCCTCCACGACCACCGCGCCGTTGCACCGCAGTGTCGGGCGATCCACCCGTCGCCGGCGCTCCAGGTTGCGCGTGCCGGGCACGAAGTCGATGAACCAGTAGGCGTACCAGCCCCACCAGTGCGGCACGGGGTTTTCTCCCCACCAGCCGTAGGGGTACTCGTTCGACGGCCAACCCCGCTCGGTGACGTAATTGACGACCATGCTGTCGTCCGGATCGACGATGTACCGGGCGGGCTCGTCGATCGCCTCGGGTTCGACGTAGTCGAGCTTGATCAGGCAGCCCGTGCCGTACCAGGTCCAGCTGTAGATCGCCTGCGGCCGGGCCTTGTGCAGGCCGAGATGCCCGCTGTATCGCGGGCAGTACCCGTCGGAATCCGCCGCGTACAGGTGCAGGCCGAGAAACAGCGCCCGGTGATTCGCCAGGCACGCCACGAGCTTCGCTTGCTGTCGCGCCTTGACCAGGGAGGGCACGAGGACGCTGACCAGCAGGGCGATGACGGCGATGACCACCAGCAGCTCGATGAGGGTGAAACCACGCCTCTGCGTGCCCGCCCCGGCCGCCCGCGGTGCAGCCTCCGGCGTGACCGGCGCCCGGCGCACAGGCAAGGCGGCGATGGCGTTTCCGGCGCCTGCAGACGCCGCGCTCGTCCCGACCCGTGGCATTATGAAGTGTTCCTGAACTGGGCCCGGCCGGGCATGGCCTGCTTCCGGAGCAGGTCGCGTTGAGCTCGACGGGCTGCGGGTGGAGATCATACCGCGCGCGTGATCGTGGGCAAGCGGGTCGGCTTCGCAGCCCGGGCGCGGACGGGCCCACGTTGGATGCCGGATCAGTGCGGGGCCGACGCGTCGATCATGCTCAGCAGCTCGCGGGCCTGCTGGGCGCCGGGGTCGAGCTCCAGCGCCTTGGAGGCCGCTTCGCGGGCGGCTGTGTAGGCGGACTCATCCTGCCCGCTCCGGGCGAGGTGGAACTGCGCCGCCGCCAGGTAGGTCCACGCGTCGGGCGAGTCGGACTGGACCTGCGTCATCCACCGGGCGGCCTGGACGGCCTCGGCATGCCGTCCGGCGCCCTTGTGAATCTCCACCATCGCCCGGTAGGCGGTCACCTCGTATGGGTTGATCCGGGCGATCTGCCGGTAATACCGCAGCGCCTGGTCCGGGCGTCCCGTTGCCCGGTAGATGTCCGCAATCTGGCGTGCGTACGTCGACTCCTTCAGCGTGCGGCGGTGCAGTTCGATCAGGTTCGGCAGCGCCAGGTCGGGGCGCCCGAGCTGCACGTAGAGCTTCGCCAGCTGCTCGTAGCTCTCCGGCGCCAGCGGCATGCGGAGCTTGTATCGCTCGAGGGCGTCGATCGCCTCCGCCCAGTTCTGCTCGGCGAGGTGGCACTGGCCGAGCACCTGGACGGCCGTCACCGAATCCCGATCGAGCTCGTCGAGGCGGCGGGCGGTCTCGATGGCCCGGTCGTACTCCTTCTTGCCCGCCTGGACGCGGGCGAGCACCGCCAGGGCGGTCGTGTTGTCGGGATCGTTCTCCAGCGCCTTGCGCGCCGCGGCGGCTGCGGGATCGGCCCGACGATGCTGCAGCAGCGCCCTGGCGTAGGCGGCCTGAGCGTCGGGGTCGTCCGGGTTGTCCTTCGCGGCCTTGGCTGCGTCCTCGAGCTTCGCCGGCGGGTCCGGGTCGAAGCCCCAGCTCCGCACCTGCTCGCGCGCCCACGCGGCGAAGGCCTTGTCGAACTCGGCCTCGGTCGTCTCCAGCACGTCGCGGAAGACGTCCGCCTGCGTCCCGCCGTCTCCAAACGCCGTCAGCATGTCGTCCACGGCGGCGAACTCGCGGGTGATGATGATGTACTCGAGCATCCACTCGGCCTGGGCGTAGGCCAGCGACCGGTCGCCGCCCCGCTTGGGGCGGATGAATCCCCAGTCGAGCTCCTTGACGGGGAACAGGCGTCCGGCGCGCACGGCCGCCACCAGCCGCTGGACGGCCTCGAAGTTCCGCCGGTCGGGCTGCTGCCAGACGGCGCACGCCTCGGTGAACCAGTGGGGGATGCGGTTGCGGGTGGCCGAGAGGGTCACCGTGTGGGCGAACTCGTGGCGCAGGACCGTCGCCCAGTTGTACGTACCGAACTGGCTGCGCTCCTTGTCCGGGGCGACCATGACGATCACGCGCCCCGTCGACGCGCCGACCGTTCCGATCCAGCCCTTGCCGCTGATCCGGACCGAGAACTGCGAGTGCGTGGGGAATATCTCCACAATCGTCCGCTCGTCCGGCCGGTGGGAGAAGTCGCTGCACACCTCGTCGTACATCTCGTCGAAGTACTCGACGACCTGATCGAGCAGCACCGCGTCGTATTCGCCGTTGACCTTGACGACGAATCGGTCGGTCTCGCGGACCTCGAAGTCGTCGAGCTTGCGGAGAATCCGCAGGTAGTTGACCACGTCGGCGCGGAAGTCGTCAATCTCGTGGGCGCGGGCGAGCACCTCGCGGGCGCGGTCCTCCTCGCCGGTCTGCATGTAGAGCAGCCCGAGGTTCGCCACGGGCCCGGCCAGGTGGGGCGCCAGCTCGATCGCGCGGCGGAAGTGCTCCTCGGCACGCTCGTACTGCCGACCGGCCGTCAGCCATTCGCCGATCGTGTTCGGCAGGATCGGGGATTCGGCGTCGATCTGTTCCACCCGCTCCGCGCAGGCGGTCGCCCTGTCCGGCTCGCCGGTCCGCTCGTACATCGCGGCCATCAGCGACAGCGCCTCGACGTGGTTCGGATTGACGGCCAGTACCTTCTCGATGACCGGCGCGACCTGGTCGAACTTCCGCCACTGCATCAGACACGTCGCCTTCAGCAGCAGGGCGTCCGGGTGGTTCGGATTGATCGCCAGCGCCTTGGCGGCCTGGGCGAGGCACTGCTCGAACTTCCAGCCGTCCAGGGCGGCGGCGCCGGCTCCGACGAAGACCTCCGGGACGTTCGGGTTGATCTTGGCCGCGAGCTGAAACTCCTGGACGGCCGTTTTGGGGCGGTGCTTGCTGAGCAGGAACATCCCGGCGGCCACGTTCGCCGGCCAGTAGCCCTCGTCGACGCGCTGGTAGGCCTGCTGGAAGTAGTTGTGCAGGATGTTCTGCGCCTGGTCGGACGCCCGCCTCGCGGTCAGGACGGAGACGCGATCGAGGATTCGTCCGATCGCCACGAGGCTTCGCGCATCGCGCGCGTGGGCGTCGTCGGCGAGCGCCTTGTCCGCGCCCTCCTCGTAGCACGCCAAGGCGTCCTCGCGACGCCCGAGCGTCTCGAGGAGCCGTCCGCGCGTGAGGATCGCCGGCGCCCATTCAGGTCGAAGCCCGACGGCCCGGTCGGCGTGGGCGAGCGCGTCCTCATACCGGCCGACGTCGGCGAGCCGCTCGGCGATCGCCACGCGCCAGCGCGCCGAGTCGGAGCCCTCCTCGGCGACGGCTTCCAGCGCCTTGACGGCCGCGGCGTAGTCCCCGACCGTCGCCGTGGCGCGCGACAATCCGATAGCCGCGGACAGACGGAACTCCGCGTCGGCCAGCAGCTTCTCGTAGCCGGTCCGCGCGGCGTCGTACTCGCCGTTCATGTAGAGGGCGCGGCAGTCGTCGGGGGTCTTCGGCGCCGGGCGGGTGGAGGCGGACGGCTGGGTCGCGGGGCGTGAGGCGGGTTGCGAAGCCGGGCGGGTGGAAAGGACGATCCGCCGGACCGGTTCGCCGGACGCGGGACGGGCCGCGCCGAGCAGCGCCGAAGCGGTCAGCATCCACACGAGCAAGAGATTTCGAGCCGTCGCCATCATCGTCCTTCCTCTCTCTGCCGGCCCGGTTTCACCGAGCGAACCCACTCCGGACAACGCCAGTTTACAGGAAATACGACGCCCTGCGGCGCGCGAAAGTTCGCGCCGGATCGGACGGCGCTTCCGGCGCAAGCGTCGCGGCGAGACCGAAGCCCCGCCGCGGGTGCGCCAGTCCCACACCGGTCGGTCCCGGCGCGGTCCGTCTCGTTCGGCGCTTACGCCTCGACGATCGCGCCCGTCGGGCACGTGTCGACGCAGGCGCCGCAGTCGATGCACAGGTCCGCGTCGATGCTGTACTTGTCGTCGCCTTCCTTGATCGCCTCGGCCGGGCAGGAATCCATGCAGACGCCGCAGGCGGTGCAGTCGTCGGTGATCTCGTACGCCATGTCTTGCTCCTTCCACTGGTTGCCGGTCGTCGTCGCCCCGGCGTTCCGTCCAAGCCGGGGCAAAGGAAACAGAAAGTCTACGAAACGCGGCGGTCCCGATTCAACCCCTGGCCCGAAGGTTGTGGGCGGCAGCGGGTTCGATTATGCTTTCGGGACGGACCCGACGTCACAGGAGCCATTCATGCGCAAGGAATCCTTCGAGTTTCTCAAGGCCCTGCTCGATACCCCGTCGCCCAGCGGATACGAGACCGCTGGGCAGAGGATGTGGTGCGAGTACGCCGCCCGATACGCCGACGATGTGCACACCGACGCCTACGGGAACGCCGTGGCCGTGCTGAACCCCGACGGCGATCCGAAGCTCATGCTGGACGGGCATGTCGACGAGATCGGGCTGATGGTCAAGCATATCGACGACAAGGGCTATATCTACTTCCAGCGCATCGGGGGCGTGGATCCGGCCTTGATCCGCGACAAGAGGGTCGACATCCACGCCGCCGACGGCGTCATACGCGGCGTCATCGGCGCGACGGCGATCCATCTGAAGGATCGCGAGAAGAACTCCAAAGAGCCGAAGATGCACGAGCTGCACATCGACATCGGCGCCAAGGACGCGGACGAAGCGAAGAAGAAGGTCGCCGTCGGCGATCCGATCACGTTCGACGACCGATTCGAGATGTTCAACACCCACGTCGCCGTCGCGCGGTGCTTCGACAACCGGGCCGGAACCTGGTCGGTCATCGAGGCGCTGCGGCTGGCGAAGAAATCCGAGCTCAAGTGCGCGATCTACGCCTGCAGCAGCATCCAGGAGGAGACCGGGTGCAACGGGGCGCAGATGCAGGTGGTCAACATCCGCCCGGATGTCGCCATCGCCGTCGACGTCACCCACGCCACCGACACGCCCGGCATCGAGGTCAAGCAGCACGGCGAGGTGAAGATGGGCGAAGGCCCGACGGTGTCCGTCGGGCGGGAGCATCACCCGCTGGTCGTCGAGCGTCTGCGGAAGGTCGCCAAGCGCAAGAAGCTCCCCCTGCAGACCGAGACGTTCAGCCTCACCGGCGGCACGGACGCGTACGTCATCTGGAACCGCATCGGCGGCGTGCCGAGCGGGCTGATCGGCGTGCCCAACCGCTACATGCACTCGACCGTCGAGATGCTCGACCTGCGGGACCTCGAGAACACGGCCAGGCTGCTGGCGGGCTTCGCCGACGACCTGAAGAAGGGCGAACGCTTCAAGACGGACGTGAAGTGACGGCCATCCGCGCAGGGTCCGGGCCCCGCGGCGGAGGGAACCACGGGGCCCGTGCCGTTACCTGCGAAACGACGCGCCGCGTCGGCGCCCGGTTCACTCGGATTTCGTCTCTGCGGGCGTTTCGGGCTCGGCGGTCTCGTCCTCGAACTCGAAGCCCTGCTCCGTCGCCTGGGCCCGCACTGCACGCCGGAGGGCGGCGTCGAGGGACTTCTCGTCGCTCAAACCTTCCCGCTCCATCTCCGCCTTCACGTGCGCCTCGCGCTTCTCGCTGAGCTGTCTGATCTCCGCCTGGATCTCGCTGCGGCGCTTCGACTGCTCGGCGACGTAGGCCTTGCGCTCCTCGACGCTCATGTCGCGCATCGTTTCGGGAAGTTCCTTTTCGGACACCTTATCGAGCGTCTCAGGGTCTTCCTCCACCGCGTCGACCAGGTCCCAGCCGGCGTTGTTGTAGAGGCCGGTGGACTTCGCCGCCGCTCGCTGCGCTGCGGCCGGGGCGCCGAGCTTGGAGGCATTGGCGTCCTGGCGCTTCTGCTTCTTGCTTGCTGCGCTTCCGCGGGCGCCGTAGGCCACGTAGGTGGTGTTCAGCTCGGCACTGAGCTCGGAGAGCTTCTTGTCGTACGGCGTCTGCACGGCGACCGTCCCGCGGTCCTGGTCGATTGCGGCATAGCGACCGTCCGCCCACGCGGCGGCGTCGGACCAGCCGGTGCGCCGACCTTCCGCCTCCGGTCCGCAGAAGATCGTGTTGACGATAATCCCGCTGCTCACCGTCTTCTTGCAGATGTCCTGCAGCTTGAAGCGGTTGTCCTGGGTGGCCTGCTCGTTGCCCGCCACGAAGATGATCTTCAGCGCGCCGCGCTCGTCGGACCATTTCAGCTCGTCCGTCGCCGCCCGGACGACCCGCGCGACGTACTCCGTGCCGCCGTTGGTCTTGAGCTGGAAGAGCTTCTCGTACACCTCGTCCAGGTCACCCGTCAGCTCGCAGACCTGCTGCACCCACCCGTTCTCCGACGACAGGCCGTTGTTGCCGTACTGGTAGAGGGCGACGCGCAGCTTCGGACGCGGGCGGGCGGCGGCCAGCTCGTTCACGACCGCCCAGAGCTTCTGCTTTGCCGAGCTGATCAGCCCGTCCATGCTGTTGGACGTGTCGAGACAGATCGCCAGGTCGATTCGCCTGGCCGGCTTGGGGGGCGAGAACGCCCCGGCCGGCGACGCAAGCCCGATGAACAGTGCGAGCACTACAACGGCTGCGATTGCTTTCCCCGTGCGTTTCATGGTCAGTCTCCTTCAAGGCATGTCGGCGTTTCCGAAACCTGAGACGTGCGGCGGGGGCGATCGGTTCCACGAAAAGCGGCCGCGGGCAGAAACACATGGCTTGCGTGGTTCTTCTCTCTTCGGCGGGCTCAGGGACCGCGCCGTCGCATGCAGAGCGCACGGCGACCCGGAAAGGCCGCCGCGCTGCAGGCGAAGGAGAGCAGGCAGGTCACCGCACCTTGCCGGAAAGCGGGTGGTGGTCTTGTCTACTCGGTGAGCAGGATGGCGTCGGAGGCGCGGTACCGCAGGCGGACCCTCGCGCCCGGTTCCAGCGGCTGTTCCCCGGCCGTCAGGACGTTCACCCGCCACTCGGTTCCGTCCGCCAGGCGACAGAGGTACTGCCGCTGGCCGCCCAGGTAGGTGCTGTGGACGACTTCGGCGTCCAGGCCGGGCATCGATTCGTCCCCTTCGGCGCCGACCGCGGCGACGGCGATCCGTTCCGGGCGGATGCAGCACGTCACGGCGGCCGCTTCGGCCGGAGGCGCGTCGTGCGAGACCACCTCCCCGGCGGCGGTGGTCACGCGCGTGGTTCCGTTCGCCCCGGCCACCCGTCCGTCGAGGAAATTCGCCTCGCCGAGGAAGTCGGCGACGAATCGCGTGGCCGGTCGATCGTAGAGCTCGCGGGGCGTCCCGGTCTGGATGATCCGCCCGTCGTTCATCACGGCGATCCGGTCGGCCATCGAGAGCGCCTCGGCCTGGTCGTGGGTGACGTAGACGCCGGTCGTCCCCGCCGCCTTGACCAGCCGGCGCAGCTCGGTCCGCATCTGGAGGCGGAGGCGGGCGTCGAGGTTGCTCAGCGGCTCGTCGAGCAGGAGGCACTTGTCCTCGGCGGCCAGGGCGCGGGCGAGCGCGACGCGCTGCTGCTGCCCGCCGGAGAGCTGGTTGGGCTTGCGCTTGGCGAAGGCCTCCATCTTCACGCGGGAGAGGTTGCTCGCGGCGACGCGCTTGCGCTCGTCGCGCGGGCGCTTCTGCATCTTCGGGGCGAACTCGACGTTCTGCATGACCGTCATGTGCGGCCAGAGGGCGTAGTTCTGGAAGACCATCGCCGTGCCCCGCCGGTCGACGGGACGGTGGGTGACGTCCTGTCCGCCGATCAGGATGCGCCCGCGGGTCGGCTCGATGAGCCCGGCGATGATGCGAAGGAGCGTGGTCTTCCCGCACCCGCTGGGCCCGAGCAGGAAGAACAGCTCGCCGCTCGCGACGGACAACGAGACGTCGTCGACGGCGAGGGCGGCGGACCGGCCCGCGCCGTACACCTTCGTGATGTCTTGCAGCCGGATGTCGGACATGGGATCGCTCACGCTCGGAAGATCGCCCCCAGCCGCTTGCCCAGCAGGGCGCTGGCGAGGGCGAGCGTGCCGCCCAGCAGCGCCATGCCGTACACGCCGAGCGCGGCGGCCGTGTTGACCGCCTCGCCCGTGCCGGAGGTGAACTTGATGTAGATTTCCTTGGTGATCGGATAATCCTGCGGAAGCTGCGCCAGCACGAGCGAGTCGCTGACCTCGAGCATGGCGAAGGCGAAGGTCAGCACACCCGCGGCGATCAGGTTCGCCGCGATCAGCGGGACGGTGATCCGCAGCACGGTGTACGCCCGCGAGGCGCCGAGATTGCGGGCGGCCTCCTCCAGCGACTCGCTGACCTGCTGAAGCCCCGCCGACACGCCCCGCACCACGAACGGCAGCCGACGCACCGCGTAGGCGATGATCAGGATGACGAACGGGTAGGCGCCCTTCGGGCCGATCACCTCCAGCGGGCTGCCGGGCACGGTAATGGCGACGTACCCGGCCGCCAGGATCAGCCCCGGCACCGCCAGCGGGAGCATGACCGTGGCGTCGAGAATCCGCCGTCCCGCCACGCGGGCGCGGACGATCAGCCAGGCCGCCAGCACCCCCGCCAGCACGTCGATCAGCGTCGACGCGCCGGCGTACTTCAGGCTGTTGAGGATGCTGCGGTAGGTCTCCTCGCTCGTGATGACCGACTTCATGTGCCGCAGCGTGTACTCGCTGGGGAGCACGGTGTTGATCCACTTGTCAGACAGCGCCGTGAGCACGACGCCGATGTGCGGGATGATCGCCAGGAAGACCACGCCGCCGAACAGCAGCCACGCCCCGGCGGTCCCGATCCATCCCAGACGGCGGCGCTCGGCGGCGACCGTCGCCTTGGACGACTCCGCGCGCGTCGAGCGACCGAACACGAACTTGCCCAGCACGTACAGCCCGACCGACATCGCCAGCAGGATGAACACCAGGCTGAACACCCGACCGCTGTACTGCCCGCCGACGAGATCCTTGAACACGTGGACCGGCGCCAGCCGTTCGTACCCGACGATCAGCGGCGTGCCGATGTCGGTGAACGACCAGATGAACACGATCGTTCCCCCGGCGAACAGCCCGGGGCTCATCAGCGGGAGCGTGATGCGAAGGAAGGTCCGCACCGGACCGGCGCCGAGGTTGCGTGCGGCCTGCACGTGAGCGGGGTCCACGTTCGCCAGCGCCGCCGACGCGTTGAGGTACATGATCGGAAACAGGTGCAGCACCTGGAGGATGACCACGCCCACGAAGCCGGTCGACAGCCAGTCCGGCGGCAGCTCGCCCGCGCCGAGCTCCAGGAGTCCGATCCGCTCGAGCAGGAGGTTCAGCGCGCCGAACTGACCGAGCAGGCGGCGGATCGACAGCGCGCCGACGAACGGGGGGAGGATCAGCGGGAGCAGCACGGCCGCGCCCAGCAGGCCCTGCCCGCGGAACTCGCACCGGGCCCGCAGCACCGCCATCGGCACGGCCACCAGCAGGCACGCCAGCGTCGTCAGGCTCGCCAGCAGCAGCCCGTTGCCCAACTCGCGGAGGATGATCTCGTTGGAAAGGACCCGTCCGAACCAGTAGAGGCTCCACTCGCCCTGGTGGACGAATCCGGACCGGACGGCCTCGAGAACCGGCAGGATGAACGTCACGATCAGCGCGACGATCAGCGCGCCGGCCGCCGCCGTCGCCAGCGGACGATCCCGCACGACGTCCAGCGTGCGACGCAGAGGATTGTCCCGGGGCGGCTGGTCCATGGGTCGCGTCGGCGCGCCGACCGGCGCCTACTCCGTGATCTCCGCGTACTTGTCCCGGAAGAACCGCTGCCAGTTCGTGGTGATCCGCTCGCTCGCGGTGGGGTCCTTGAGCCGGACGGCGAGCTCGGCGATCTGCTCGCGAGTGCGGACGTTTTCGGGCAGGCGGTTGTACGTCTCGACCATCTCCGGCGGGAAGTCCGCGTCGATCAGCCCCTTGCGCGCCGCCTGCAGGCCCTCGCGGTTGTCGATGGCGGCCGTGCGGACCAGCACGCGGAGTACGCCGAAACGAACCTCCCGCATCTCCAGGTCGAGCTGCATCTCGTTCCCGCCGGCGTAGGGATTCGTCACCCACGGCGACAGGTCGTCGGCGTAGTGGGTGTAGACGTCCTTGCGGATGGGCTGGCGGCCGAGCGGCTCGTGGATCGGCCCGTCCTCGGCGCCGATCTGAAGGGCCCACAGCGCCTGGCCGCGACGGGACAGCACGAAGTCGACGAACCGCCGGGCGAGCTCGCCGTGGGGCGGGTTCCTGAGGATGCCGATCGGGTCCGGCGAAAAGGCCGTCTGCCCCGGTGGGGAGACGTAGACCAGCTCGTCGGGCATCCTGTTGACGCGGATCGCGCCGTAGAAGTCGATGCAGGCGGCGATCGGGGCCTCGCCCACGACGGGCGCGTTGGCCGCCCCGGACGCCCCGTCGTAGAACTTGTTGACGTTCCCGAGGATCGCCAGCAGCTTCGCCCACCCGCCCGGCCAATCCTCGCCGGACTGGACAATCATCTCGTACGTCGCCGCCGCCGAGCCGGACTGCGTCGGATCGGCGAGCGCCACGAGCTTGTAGTACTCCGGACCGGCGAGGTCGTCCCACGTCTCCGGCGGCTCGACGCCGAGGCGGTCGAGCATCGGCTTGTTGAACAGCAATCCGAACCCGCTGACGACGGTGCCGATCCAGCGGTGCTCCGGCCCGTACATCCGCAGCCCGCCGAAGGTCTCGGGAATCTGCTCCAGCGCCTCTTCAGGCAGGTCCATCGGGCGGAGGATCCCCTCCTCGGCGAGCGTGCGGAACATCGCGTCGCCGCCGCCCCAGACGATGTCGATCCCGGCCGTGTCGGACCGGCTGTAGACGTTGCGGAGATACTCCAGGATCGCGCTCGATCCGCCGCCGACGTCGCGCCACTCGATCTCGACCCGCTCGCCGTGGGCGAGGGCGTGGTGAAGATTGAACGCGGTCTCGAACTCCCGCTCGATGT
>CAZADC010000040.1:0-13944 GCA_964483755.1 uncultured Planctomycetaceae bacterium
CGAGGACCTCCGCAAGTCCCGCGGCCTGCCGGAGGCGGAGGAGGAGTAGAGACCTGGGTATCGGGGAACCCGATAAGGGCCTGCGGGTGCCATGCCCGCTCTGCGGGCATGCATACGCGCTGGTGCATCTCGGCGGAAGAGCCTACGTCATCGGCGTCATGGCACGGCCAACCGCGACACACAACCGTCGCGGCAGACCGTGGCACCCGCCGGGTGCGGCGGTCACTCCAGCACGAGCAGGCCCCAGCGCCAGGGGACGGCGTGGGGCGAGCCGTGGACGGGGACCCAGGCGGACGTTTCCCTCGGCCGTCGGGTGCGGTGGCGCAGCAGGTTCAGGCCCATGTTCATTCCCTGCGCGGGGGCGTGCACGTGCAGCTTGCTCCACGGGTCGGTCAGCAGGTCGTCCCAGGCGACGGCGAGTTCAAGCGTCCACGCCTTCGGCGCGTCGGCGTCGCGCCCGGTCGCCAGCTTCATCTTCGGCGTGCCGACGTCGCCCGCCTTCCCGAACCCGCCCAGCGGCATGCCGGAGGCGAGGATCGTCATGCCGTAGTAGCGGTTGGTCGCGTGCTCCCGGCCGGGGTCGATGAGCAGCTCGAAGCGGTCCTCGTTGTACACGCTCTGGGCCGGGCCCTCGATGCGGCTGACCATGCTCTCCAGCTTCGGCTCGTGGGCGCGAACGGCGACGTACAGATTCTCGGCGTCCCAGGCGAACTTCACCTGCGTGGCGAACCGCGCGGCCGGCGGGGCGTCCGCCCAGCCCGCGGCGACGCCGAACGGCGCGAGCGGCTCGGCCGCCTGCCAGACGGTGTCGTCCAGCTTGCCGTCGATCATCGGCGGCGTCTCGGCGCGGGCGGCGCGTGCGACGGGTCGGCCGCGCGGCGGCAGGGGCGTCAGCAGGACGCGCTTCTCGTCGGTCGGCAGGACCAGCCCCCAGCCGTGCTCGGTTCGCCGGAAGCGCAGCGTCCCGCGCCCGCCGAGATTCACGCGGACGGCGTCGTCGCCGCAGGTTGCCTTCGCGTCGACGGGCGGGGCCTTCTCGCCGGCGGCGACCCGGAAGACGGCCACCAGCGGGCGGTCGGCGTCGGCCTCGTACGCGGCCGTGACGGTGTGCCAGTGGCTCTCGGAGAAGCGCCGCTTGTGCCGCTCGACGGACAGTTCGGCGTCGGGCCCGAACAGCTTGGCCGTCATGGCGGCGCTGCGGGCGGGCACGGTGACGGTCGCGGTGTCGTTGTCGATCTCGGCGGCGCCGGTCTGGAGGTTCCACGCCACGCGTCCGGGCGCGTCGTCGGGCGGGGCGATGTCGTCGAGCACGACGACGGTTCCGCCGGTGTGCAAGACGGCCGTGCGGCGGACGCGCCGGGCGCCGGTCCGCCAGCGGTAGGCGTCGGTCACGTCGGCGACGGCGGCGCGCCACGGCCCGCCCGACCAGGTGTCGGTGATTCTCCCGCCGGTCTTGTCCGGGCCCGCGCCGTCGATGAGCGGCAGCGTGTGCTGGCGGGCGGCGCTCTGCCCCCAGCCGGGATCGATGACGAGCTGATCGCCGTGGCCGAACAGGACGAGGCTGCCCGTGTCCTGCTGCTGGTGGTAGGGGGTCGGCCCGCGGAGACCCTTGAGCCCCAGCAGGAAGGGTGTGTCGACCCGCGGGGCGCTGCGCAGGGTCGCCCAGCTCACGTCGGGCAGGACGGATACGATCGGCAGCGGCGGGGCCTTGTCGGGTCCGGGCTTCGTCGACCGCCACATTGACGCCAGGGCGATCTTCCCGGCGTCGGCGGCATCGCCCTTCTCCGCGACGCGGTCGGCGATCCACGTGAGCAGCAGGTCGTCGTCGCGCCCGCCGATCTCGGCGCAGACGGCGACGCCCTTCAGCCCGCCGTGCATGTTGCCGTAGGTCAGCAGCTCGTCCGGCGTGGCGAGCATCGTTTCGTACTCGCGGGCGATGTTGTCGAGGCGCGGGTGCTCGAGCATCGCCCGGTCCCCGCGATGCCGCTCGATCAGGTGAGCGATCTCCAGGTAGTCGGTCAGCCCGTCCACGGCCCAGCTCATCCCCTCGATCCACCCGCCGTGCGGCGTGACGACGTTGGCGAGGTAGTTTGTCGCGTGTCCGCGGGCGGCGTCGATGATCCGGTCCGAGTCGTTGCGGACGTGGGCGAAGGTCAGCGCGATCGCGACGGCGGCGGAGTTGGCGGTCGGGTTGGTTGACGTGTCGTTCGTGATGAACCAGTCGCCGGCCGCCTCTTCGGCGACGTAGCGGTCGAGCGTATCGAGCAGGTACCGCTGGACGCGCCGGCGGAGCTGCGGATCGAGTTCGTCGGCGACGAGGTCGTACCCGACCGCCGTCAGCCCGGCCGTGCGGTAGCTCCAGCCGCCGAACTCCGGCTCCTCGCTGAAGTGGTCGATCCAGCCGATGACGCGGTTGTGATAGCGATCCTCGTCGGTCAGCGCATGGGCCCAGATGACTGCCCGCGCCCGCGTCTCGGCGCCGTGTCCCCGGCCGGGGCGGGCCTCGACGAACCGTTCTCCGGCGGCGAGGATCGCGTCGCGGTAGGGCGTCAGGGCGGGCCGGTTCAGCTTGTCGCGCCACGCCCGGAGTCCGGCGTCGTCGAACCACAGCGACGGCCGACGGACGTAGCCGAACCCGATCCGTCCCGCGAACTGGTGCTCGCCGGTTCGGGCGGTGATCGGGGCCGGGCCGGGCTGGCCTTCGGGCACGCGCACCTTCATCGTGAACGCGTCGACGCGCTCGACGTCGCCGGCGGCGCGATCGCCGAAATGGACCTTCGTGCCCGGCTCGAACCCGGCGCCGGAGAGCGTGATCTCCTCCCCGCCAGCCGGGGCGGATTCGACGAGCGAAACGTTCTCGATGAGGCGTCCGACCGCGGCGCTGTCTCGCAGCCAGGCGGACGGGCCGTCGGGATTGGCGACGCCCACGTGGTAGCGCCTGCCGGGCGCGAGCTCGGGCAGGGCGCATCGCAGCTCCGTTTGGCTGATGCGCCTGCAGTCCGGCGCCGGCTTGCCGCCGACGCTCACCGTCGCGCCGCCCTGGAAGCCGGCGCCGCGGATCGTCATCGTCGAGCCCGGCTGGAGCACGGCGTCGTTCCAGCTCACTTCCGTGACGGCCGGGGGGGACGGCCGGAGCGTCAGCGACTCCAGGCGCCCTTCGAGCTTCAGGATTTCGCCGTACCCCACTCCCTGGGCGCCGAGGTGGTCGCCGGCGACGGGCACCCGCTTGACGAACAGGTGCTCCAGCGGTTTGTCCGCGAGGTCGTCGGGCATCGTCCACTGCCGCTCCCACCACGGGTCGGCGGGGGTCTGTCCGGCGGCCGGGCACCAGATGGTGAAGGTCAGCACGTTCAGCGCGTCCCGGCGGATTCGCAGGCGGATCGGTCGGCCGGTCTGGAACGTCGCCCGTGCGTCCGGCGACCAGCCCACGACGTTCTTCCGCCCGGACGAGGCGAGGCGGGTGACGGCGTTCTGGCGGACCTGGTGGTAGCTGGGCGTGATGCGGTAGGGCTCGCCGCGGGTCGCGCCCGCCCAGATGCCGTCGAAGTGGACGGCGATCACGGCGGCGACGTCGTCCTCCGTCATGCCCTTCAGCGGCGCCGAGCTCAGCCCGACCGCCAGTCCGGGATAGAACACCTGCGGGCCTGCGACGTGGTCGATCTGCACGTCGAAGGTCAGCTCGAACGGGCGATTGCCCAGTCCCGTGCCGGCCGTCATGTGATCGCGCCCGACCATGTGCGTCGGCGTGGACGCCGCCTTGAACCACAGCCCGCCGTCGTCCGCCCACCGGAGGGCTTCGGTCTGCGAGACCACGCGCCACCGGTCGCGCTGCTCGCCGGCGAGCAGGTTCGCGTCCAGCATGGACCCGACCGGGTCGTCCGGGCCGTCGGACGGTTCGGGCGCCCGCGGGCCGGGCGCGGCGGACCACAGGGGTTCGTCCGGCTGGTCGACGTTCCACGTCACGATCCGCCCGCTGCGCTGTCCGGCCGCGACGCGCTTCCCGTCCGCCGAGACGGCGACGGCCGACCAGTCCGCCTTGCCGCCGAGGCGGCTGGTTTCGTCCCCGCTCCACAGCGTCACGCCCCGACGTCCCGCGGCCGCGAGGGTCTTCGCATTGCGCGCGACGCCGAACGCGCCGGTCGGCCGGTCTTCGTCGTCGGCGTATTCGTCAAGCTTCTTCCCCGCCGCCACGTCCCACCGCTGGACGCCGCCGCGGCGTCCGATGAGCAACTGCCCGTCGTCGGCGAAGGCGAGCCCCGCCACGTTCCCGCCGACGTCCAGCGCGGCGGTCTGCTTCCATTCCGGCACGTTCCAGAGCAGCACCGTGCCGAGTTTCGTGCCGGCCGCGAGGGTCTTGCCGTCGGGGCTCAGCGCCAGGGCGACGGGGACGGGGTCGCCCAGGCGCGTGATTTGGACCTGGCGCCCCGTCTCGACGTCCCACAGGCGGACCGTCTTGTCGTTGCCGCAGGTGGCGGCGCGCCTTGCGTCGGGGCTCAGGGCGACCGCTTCGATCAGGTCCGTATGCCCGGTCAGCCGGCGGATCGCCTCGCCTTTGTTGACGTCCCACAGGATCGCTGTGCCGTCCCACCCCGCCGACAGCATCCGTTTGCCGTCCGCGGCGAACGCCACGTCGCTGACCGGCAGACGGTGGTCGGTCAGCACGCGGACCGGCCGTCCGGTGGCGGCGTCCCACACGCGGAGCGTGGCGTCGTGGGAGCCACTGGCGAGCAGCGAGCCGTCCGGGCTGAAGCGCAGCACTTCGACGGTGCGGGTGTGCCCCGCGTCGGCTGCAAGCGGCGCTGCGCAGAGGCACAGAACGGCGGCGGTGAGGATCGTGCGTCGGACGACGTCGCTTGCGGGCATGGTCGTTCCTTCCGATGGGTTTCATTGAGGCGTTTCAGGTCGGCGGCACATCATACGGAACCGGCAGGGCGGGCGAGCGTTTCGTACGATGTGCAGATCGGGTACTGACGTGCATGCAGGGGCGGCGGGTCCGGCCTTCGAGGGGCTCGGGGCAAGCAGGCCGCCGGGCGCCGATCGCGGGCTCCGCGCGACGCCCTGGGAGGGGCACCGCGCTTTGCTGGAGTCGTCTTCCGCCCAGGGCGATCGCTCAACCGTCGCGCAGGGGCACGCCGTCGGCGATGAGCTTCTCGCGGAGGGCGTCGGCGGGGACGTCTCGGACGTTCGTCGCGCAGGCGTCGAACGCGGCCGCCGTCCCGGCCGCCTGTCCGAACTGCATGCAGTTGATCATCACGCGGATCGCCCCGGCGGCCTCGTGGTCGGCGCCGATGCACCGCCCGGCGACGAGGACGTTGTCCATGTCGCGCGGGATCAGGCTTCGGTAGGGCACGTGGTAGCAGAGCGTGTCGCGGTGGGGGGCGTCCTCGTCGGCGCCGTCCCAGCGGCCGAGGGTTACCTCCCCGTCGCCGGAGATGTGCCGCGTCGTGCCGTTGAGCTGAGCGAAGGTGATGCCGGGACGGTCGGGCAGATGGATGTCCACGGGGTAGGTGCCCTGGGCGACGGCGTCGGGGAAGAACGTTCCGTCGAGCAGCTCCTCGCGGGTCAGCTCGTGGTCGGCGACGGCGCGGTACGTCTCGCGGATGCCGAGCTGCGCAGCGATGTCGACGAGGTACGTCTCCTCCCAGCCGCGGAGGCGACGCGCGCGGTCGTTGACCCACCGCATCTGGTAGCGGGCCTCGATCTCCGCGCGGGTCAGGTCGCGCGCGTCGGCGGCGTTGACGTTCAGCACGCGTGTGCCGGCGAGCATGTGCTCGCTGGGGTCCCACACGCTCGGGCGGCCCCAGAGGAAGCAGGAATACTCCTCGCCGTTGTAGTCCATCGTTTCGCTGCGGCAGGCGTCGCGGAGGTCGTTAAGCCCGGCCGCGTCCGGCGGGCGCCGGGCGACGCGCCAGCACAGCGTCGGCGCCTGGCAGCGTCCCTGCGGGTCGCCGAGGTGCGTCTCGGCGCCCGCGAAGCGAAGCAGGTCGGCGTCGCCGGTGCAGTCGATGAAGGTGTCGGCGAGGATGGCGCCGCGCCCGGATTTCGTCTCGACGATCGCGGCGGTGACGCGCCGCCCGTCGCGGATCGCCCCGGCCAGCCGCGCGTGCAGAAGAAGGCGCGCGCCGCTGCCGATGACCAGGTCGTCCAGGACCAGCTTGGTCGTCTCGGGACAGATGGCGAAGGCGTCGCCTGCGCCGGACTTGCGCTCGACGGCGTCGAGACGGTCGAGGCGGTCGACGATCTCGATGGGCAGCCCGCCGATGACCGGCGTGCGCCGGTCGGTTCCCAGGTCGGAGTGCCAGATGATCACGTCCCCGGCCGTCGCCATGCCGCCGAGGAACCCGTATCGCTCGACGAGCACGACGGACCTGCCGCCCCTCGCGGCGGCCGCGGCGGCGCACGCGCCGGTCGTCCCGCCGCCCAGCACGACGACGTCGCACTCGGCGACGACGGGCACGTCGCGCGCGGGCTCGGCGACGGTGCGCGGGCCTTCGGGGGTCTCGGGAAGGAAGTCCGGCAGCGGGCGGGGAACGTCGAACCGGGTGTCGATCGGGCTCATGGGGCTCTCCAGTCTGTCGGGCAGACGATCGGGCGAATAACGATGCGCGCACTCACCGTCCCGCAGGGCGGTTCCCGTCCGTCCGGACGCTTACAGGTGTACGCGGAAGACCTTGCCGACCTGTCCGGTCGCAAGGTAGTAGCACACGCCGTAGATCATCCAGAACACGCCGGCGACGAACTCGCCCGCCACCAGCCCGACGAAGAAGGGCTTCAGGCTGGTGTAGGTCTTGCTGCCGCCCAGGCGGGTGATGAGTCCTTTGATGACCCAGCCCAGCAGGAAGCCGGCGGCGTAAAAGGTCGAGCCGAACGTGCCCCAGATCATGAACAGCACCGGGTGGATCGGCCACCAGTGGAAGCGCAGGCGGAGCGTGCTGATGATCAGCACCAGCGCCAGCCCGACGCCCGCACTGGCGAGGAACGTGCCGTTGGGCTCGAGCTGCGACCAGTCCATCTGATACCAGCGGGCGGGGTTGGCGGTCTCGGGGAGATTCTTGTTAAGCGTCTGGAAGGCGAACTCGCCGGGCATGGACAGCCAGGCGTGCTGCGTCGCGCCGAAGTTGTACTGGACGTAGAGCGTGGCGAACACGCCGCCGACCAGCGCCACCAGAACCGCGACGACCATCCATCGACTCAGCCGTCCGGGGCGGACGCCGTTGTCGTCGCTGAAACGCAGGGCGTTGGCGGCGAGCGGCATGATACACACCCGCGGGTCGATGCTGATGACGGCCGCCAGCAGCGCCAGGATGACGAGCATGTTCGGCGCCAGTGCCGAAAGCCCGAGGATCCCGCCGATCACGCCGATGGCGTGCCACTGCGGCTGGACGAGGAACATGCCCGTTTCGACGTTGATCCGCGTGACCACGAGGAACATCACGCCGGTGAGCACCACGAACCCGACCGCCAGAACCCAGTCGAGCTTCACGATGAACGTGAGCATGAGCACCATCGCCAGGGCGGCCAGCAGGGCGACCCGCATTCCCCAGACGGCGCCGCGCTCGGAGCGCTCGCCGCGCGGAATGAACAGCGCGCGGAGGAACGTGCCGATGTAGAACCGGCGTCCGACGTAGAAGATGATCAGCGCCGCGCCGAGGTAGGCGCCGAAGAGCTGCCAGGGATGGATGCCGCCGGTCAGCGAATCGGTCTGCATGCTGACCCCGCCCCAGTTGGTCAGGGCGAGGAAGGCGAACCCGTAGGCCAGGGCGCTGATGCCCACCGAGAAGCTCACCTCGCTGCTGACGAAGTAGGCGAAGCCGACGGCCGCGAAATAGAACGTCGGCGCAAGGATGACGTTCCATGCCGGCATCTGCCGCAGCCACGGCCACTGCTCGGCGAGGGGCTTGAGGTCGACGGTGAGGGGGATCTTGATGCTGTCGGGGTTCCACACCGCGTACCCGTTGACCAGGAGGATGGCCATCGCCGGCGCGAAGCCCAGCCAGAACTTGCGGTTCCGCAGGATCGGCGCGACGGTGCCGGTCCCGGCGTCGCGCATCAGCTCGCCGGCGAAATCGGCGACGGGATAGCGAAGGCGTTCGTTGTAGGACCACTGGCGGTGCACCACGCGGACCAGCGCAATTCCCGCGACGAAGCTGAGTCCGATCAGCGGCAGCCAGAACGAAAGCGGGGTCGTCCACGCCCACCATGGGACCTTCTCGACGTCGATCAGCTCCCCCTGGGTCTGCTGGAGTCCCTGCGAGAAGCCGCTCACGACGGTGTTGTACTCGTCGCCGGGATCGACGACCATCACGTGCTGCCAGTCGCCTTCGTCGGCGGGCTTGAGCACGGTGGCGGGGTCGCGATCGGCGGGGACCGCCTCGCCGTCCTCGACGGGGTTGAGCTTGCCCTGAGGCGTTCGAGCGTAGTCGAGAAGCTGGTTTCTGCGCCACCCCGGGTTGGTCTGCTGGAAGTGGTTCGGCCGCACGAGCGTCTGCGAAAAGGTCCACATCAGCCCGGGTCCGGGGATGACGGTGGCGACCAGCATCAGCGAGGTAATGACCGCCCACTCGCCCGCGGACAGTCGCCTTGAGCGGATGAGGGTCAGCAGCGGATTGGCCAGCAGCAGCCCGAGGACCAGAAGCCCGTAGACGCTGACGGGCACGAGATCGCTGGCAACGTACGCCTGGCCGAGGACCCAGTCGTTGAGGAAGCCGACCGAGGCCAGCGCCAAGCCGATGAGCAGTCCGATGACAACGGCACGCAATGTCATGATGCGGGAGGCCTTTCTCGCGGTTGAGAGGGGCGATCCATCACGGCGGACGCGCCCGGTCCGGCAAGGATACCGATCGGCGCGTCTCGCCGCCAGCGTTTTTCAGGGCCGGAGCGGACCTTCCATTTGCGGGGGAAAAGGTTTGACATCCGCTGCAAGCGTGACGATAATGCGCGGCTCTCTTACATGGAACGCTCCGTATCCACAGGGTGCACGATGACGAAGACGTATATGGCCAAGAAGGGCGAGATCGCCGCGAAGTGGTACGTGGCCGATGTCGCGGACAAGGTGCTCGGGCGCGCCGCCACGCGGATCGCCCGCGTGCTCATGGGCAAGCACCGCCCCGAGTATACGCCTCACGTCGACTGCGGCGACTTCGTGATCGTCCTGAACGCCGCGAAGGTCCGCGTGACGGGCAATAACAAGCTCACGGAACGCCAGTACCAGCGTTACAGCGGTTATCCGGGCGGCAGGAAGACCGAGACGCTCGCCGAGCTGCTCGCCCGCAAGCCCGAGCAGGTCGTCCGCGAGGCGGTGCGGCGCATGCTGCCGAAGAACAAGCTCGGGCGACAGATGCTCGCCAAGCTGAAGGTCTACGCGGGCGACCGGCACCCCCACCAGGCCCAGCAGTCCGAAGCCATGGAACTCTAGACGGAAACGATACCGATGGCAGAAGAGAACGAACAGCAGCCCCAACAGGACGAAGCCGCCCAGGCCGTCGCGGAACCCGAGACCGCCGAAGCCGGCGAAACGGCGACCGCCGTCGAGGAAACGCAGCCCCAGCCGGCGCGGACCGCGCCCGAGCCCCCTGAAGGCCGGCATTACTTCTGGGGCACCGGGCGGCGCAAGAGTTCCATCGCGCGCGTCCGCATCCGCCCCGGTGAGGGGAGCTTCAAGGTCAACGGCAAGGAGGTCGACGAGTTCTTCTCCGAGCCACAGGACAGGGCGGCCGTCATCGGCCCGCTCGAGACCGTCAACATGCGCAAGAGCTGGGACGTCCAGGCGAACGTTCAGGGCGGCGGGCACACGGGACAGGCCGGGGCCATCGTGCTCGGGCTCGCCCGGGCCCTGCGGGACGCGCTGCCCGACACGGAGGAGGCCCTCCGCGACAACGGGCTGCTGACCCGCGACGCCCGCATGAAGGAACGCAAGAAGTACGGGCAGCCGGGCGCCCGCAAGCGGTTCCAGTTCTCCAAGCGGTAAGCGCCGACGAGCCGAAACGCACCAGGCCCCGCGGCGACCCCCGCCGGGGCCTTTTGCTTGCCCGGACCGCCCCGACGTGTCGCCTGACAGACCACACCGGAGCCCACCATGAGCAAGACGATTCGCGTGATTCTCGTCGGAGGCAGCGGGTACGCCGGGTTCGAGGCGATCCGCTGGCTGGCGCGGCACCCCCACGCCGAGCTGGTCGGCGTCTACGGCCCGGAGAACGAGCTCGGGCCGATGGAGTCGTTTTACCCCCTGCTCAGCAAGCAGGTGAAGCTCTCCCAGGAGCTGTTCCGCTCCGACGCGCTCGCCGATGCGGACCTGGCGATGCTCTGCGTACCCCACAAGGTGGCGATGAGCTACGTGCCCTCGCTGCGGCAGGCCGGGCTGCGCGTGATCGACTGGTCGGCGGATTACCGTCTGGCCGACGCGGCCGTCTACGAGCAGTGGTACGTTCCACATACCGACCCGGAGAACCTGGCGTCGGCCGTGTATGGATTGCCGGAGTACTATGCCGACCGCATCCGCACGGCCGACCTGGTCGCCAACCCCGGCTGCTATCCGACGTGCACGGTCCTGGCCGTCGCGCCGCTGCTCCAGGCCGGGCTGATCGAGCCGACGGGGATCGTGGTCAACGCGATCAGCGGCGTCAGCGGCGCCGGGCGGACGCCGAGCCTCATGAACCACTTCCCCGAGCGGAACGAGAACTTCGAGCCCTACAAGGTGGGCGGGCACCGCCACATGCCCGAGATGGAGCAGGTGCTCTGCGACGTTTCCGGACAGGACGTGCGGGTTCTCTTCCAGCCCCACCTGTGTCCGATGGACCGCGGGATGCTCTGCAGCATCTACGCCGAGCCGGCGGGCGACGTCACGGACGAGCGGATCGCCGACGTGCTGTCCGACGCCTACGCGGACGCCCCGTTCGTCCGCGTCCGGCGCGACGTGCTGCCCGCGACCAAGTACGTCTCGACCACGAACTTCTGCGACGTGGCCGGGCGGATCGCCAAGGGCAAGGTCGTCCTATTTTCCGCGCTGGACAACGTCATCAAGGGCGCGTCCGGACAGGCGATCCAGAACATGAACCTCATGTTCGACCTGCCCGAGGACGCCGGGCTGTACTGAGCCTGTACGCATGCGGCATAGCGGCGCGGTTGCAGGATACACAAGTCATGGGCAAGCGGATCGTATGTCTGGGCGGATCGTTCGACCCGGTGCACAACGGGCACCTGATCGTCGCGCGCGCCGTCGCGGAGGCCCGCGGGTACCAGCGTGTGATGATCGTCCCGGCCGCGACGCCGCCCCACAAGCCCGCCGCCCGTGCGACCGGCCGGCGGCGGGTCGAGATGCTCCGCCTCGCGACGGCCGGCGACGAGCTGTTCGAGGTCAACGAGATCGAGCTTCGCCGCGAGGGCCCGAGCTACACCCTCGACACCGTCTGCCAGCTTCGCGGCCGGGCGGGCGACGTCGAGGTGCACTGGATCGTCGGCACGGACATGCTCGCTGACCTGCCGAAGTGGCATCGGGCGCCGGAGGTCATTGCGGAAGCGACGATCGTGACGGCCGCCCGCCCCGGGTGGAACGACCGGATCGAGGACATCCTGAGCGACCTGGCGGATCATTTCGGCGCCGAGGCGGTCGAGGGCATCCGCGCCGGCGTCGTCCGCACCCCGCTGATCGAAATATCAAGCACGGACATCCGCCGCCGCGTGCGAGCCGGGCTGTCCGTACGCTACATGGTCCCCGAGCCCGTGGAGGTGTACATCGCCGAGCAAGGACTCTATGCGGCGGGGGGGTGACCGGCCCGCGGGCGGGCGACTGCGATCATCGGTCCAGACGACAAATCCCGCAAAATACTCCGAGTTTGTCTTGACAGATTCGCGATCTCGATTAGAGTGGGTTCCAGCATCAGCCAGCATGAAATCCATTGAGGCTCCTCGGTCATACTCCCTCCTTGACCGAGTTAGTGCGACGGCGTCAGGCTCCCCTCCCCTGGCGCCGATTTTATGCGCTGTCAACGCGACGGCGGTGCGGATTGCCGACCCGGCGTCCTGCTCGCACTTCGCAGTCGTCAGTGGCTTTCGTGGAGAGACCCGTCGGACGGCGGGCGCTTCCGGCAGCCGTCGAGATGCCCGAGCACCTGCGGCGGAACCATCGCGGACACGTCCCCTCCCATCGTCGAGATCTGTCGGATCAGGCTCGAGGAGACGAAGGCGTACTCCGTGCTGGTCATGATGAACACGGTCTCGACGCCCGCCACGACGCGGTTGGTCAGCGCGACCTGGAACTCGAACTGAAGGTCACTGGAGTTGCGGATGCCGCGGAGAATGGCGGCCGCCCGGGTCTGACGCGCGAAGTCCACCGTGAGCCCGGAGAAGGTCTCCACCCGGACGCCCGACATGTCGCCGATGACCTCGCGGATGATTTCCGCTCGCTCGGTCTGGGCAAGCATGGCGGGCTTGGCGGGGTTGTCGCCCACGCCGATGATGAGCTCGTCGAAGAGCTTGGCTCCCCGCTGGATCACGTCGAGATGCCCGTTTGTGATCGGGTCGAACGTCCCCGGGAAGACGGCCGTCCTGTTTCGCTCGTCGCTCATATCGGCTCCCTTTCGGGTCGCCGGCGCCTCGGCCGGCGCGGCAAAAGACCCCGGGCGCGCGGGCGACCGGGGCCTGTAGTCTCAACGCACCCGCCGCGACGGTCAGTACCCGACGCGCGGGTGCCACTGTGTCATGCGGCTGTTGCGCTCGTAAAGCCAGATGCAGTCCCAGTCGTCGACCGCCTGGCGCATCTGCAGCCGGGTGATGTTGGTGTAGCGCTGCTCCCGCTCGGCGTAGCTGTCGACCATGCCGCACCCGGTCAGCACGGCGCCGGCAAGCAGAATCAGGACGAGCAATACTTTCTGCATGACTTCACCTCACCACGAAGACGTCGGGATTTCGTCATCCCGGCCGGCGGTCTGCGCCCGACCGAGCGGAATGATCGTAGGAGCGCTCGCCGCGCCTGTCAACGCAAAAAAGCTGGCTGCGGGACGGCAAGCCGCCGAAAAACGCTTGCGGGAAGCGGAATTCCTCGGCCGGCGCGTTACAATCCGTACACCATGGACATGCGGGATGACGGCATGCGAGGGGTGCGCCGAGCGAAAATCTGTCTGGTGACGCTTGCTGCGGCCTGCGCGATGCGTGCGTGGGCGGGCGAGCGGAAGTGGGCCGGCCCGGCCGCGGCGGCGGACGCCCAAGGGAAGGGGGGCGAACGGCCCGCAGTCGACAAGCCGGCAGCCTCGCAGCCGGAGAAAGCGGACGAGCCGAAGAAGTACAAGCCCGCGTCCGAGGCGCAGATCGCCGCCAACCGCAAACTCGCGATGGAGATGGCCGAAAAGACGCGGCAGACGATCGTCCCGACCATGCATTTCGTCGAGAGCCCGCACTTCTGGATCTTCAGCGCGTGGAGCCGCAGCAACGACAAGGCGCTCGTCCGCGCCTGCGAGGAGATGTACGTCACCCTCTGCAGGCAGTTCGACATCCCGCCGACCGAGAACATCTGGGCGGGCAAGTGCGCCGTGTACATCTTCTGGGAAAAGGAGCACTACCAGCAGTTCGTCGAGACGGTCGACGAGGTCGGCAACCCCGACGCCGGCGGGTACCAGGGACGCAAGGGACAGGGCCTGTCGTACATCGTCCTGAACCGGACGCGGCGCAAGACGTCCTTCTACGAGCTGCTCGCCCACGAGGGCACCCACGCCTTCGTCGGGCGCTACATCAACGACCGGCACATCATCTCCTGGGCCAACGAGGGCATCGCCGAGACCATGGCGGCCGAGCTGGTCGACGGCAGCGACGCCCGCAGACGCCCGCTCGACGCCTTCCGCGAGGCGGTGCGGGAGGATCGCAGCGTGATGCCCGTATTCAAGGAGTTCACGCTGGACCGGTTCGACTACGGCGCCGCCCAGGGGCTCGTGCGCATCCTCATCGCCAGGGACC
>CAZADC010000040.1:13954-15918 GCA_964483755.1 uncultured Planctomycetaceae bacterium
GGAGTTCTTCGAGCGGATGAAGGAAGGCAAGTCGGACGAGCAGGCCCTGAAAGAGGCGTACGGGATCACCCGCGTCGAGCTGGCGAAGGCGTGGCACCAGGCGGCCGCGCGGGCCGTACCGCATTGATCGTCTGACGGGGGTTGCGGGATGGCCCCCGCTGCGCATAATTGACGGCGCCGGCGTGCCGGAGCACCTGGCCGTTGGCGAAGACGCGCGACACGGAGGTCGTGTGAGCCGAGAGCCGCAACAATCCGTTCCCCTCGACGACGCCCCGACCGTCGATGCGCCCGAGGAGTCTCCCCGATCCGCCCCGTCGCTGTCCGAATTGCGCGACGCCGTGTCCGGCGGGCTCGGGGCCGCCGCGGAGGCGATGCTCGGCGCGAAGGCGCGGGCGGTGCTGACGGCGGTGGATCAATCCGACACACGGACGTTCGTCTCATCGGTGGTCGAGCCGAGCTGCGCGTTCCGTCTTCCCGTGACCGCCGCCGGCGCCGCGGCTGACGCGCCCCCCAAGGCGTGGATCGAGCTGCCCGTCCGTCTGGCCGGGAGCATCGTGGATCGCCTGCTCGGCGGCTCCGGCGATCAGGCCCCCGACGACAGGCCGCTCACCCGCGCCGAGCGGCGCCTCCTGCGGCGATTCGTCGAACGCTGGACCGAACCCGTGGCCGCGGCGCTGGAGCGGGCGGGCGTGAGCGTTGCTTCCGGCGCGCCGGCGGCGGTGCTGGCCTTCGAGGCGTGCGTCGGCGCGGCGGCGGGAACCGTGAAGCTGTGCCTGCCGGCAGGCGTGCTCGGACGACAGGGCGCCGCGGCCGAGGACGCTTCGTCCGGACCGGTCGAGATCAGCGTCGCCGTCGAGCAGCCCGCCGAGGCGGACGCGCTGGCGAATCTCGAACCGGGCGATATCATCGACACCGAGATGCCCGTCGACGGCGAGGTGATCGTTCGCGTGGCGGGCATACCCAAGTACGCCGGCCGGCTGCGGGCGTGCGACGGGCGACGGGCCGTCGAGATCGTCCGCCGCCTGGGCGAGCCGCCCGCCGACAGACATCCGGCGCAGGCACAGGGCGATCCGGAAGACGGGGGGGCGTCCTGAGCGGCGCACCCGCGGCCGGGCCGACGCGAACGCAAATCGAGGAGTCGCTTCATGACCGCTCTGATCCTGCTGGTCTGCGGGGCTCTGGTGCTGGGCGTCGGGGGGCGCTTCTACTCGCGGATGATCGCGCGGCGCATCGGCGAGGACCCGAACCGTCCCACGCCTGCCGTGGAGCGTGACGACGGCGTCGACTACGTGCCGACGCCCACGCCGGTAGTTTTCGCGCACCACTTCGCGTCCATCGCCGGGGCGGGCCCGATCCTCGGACCGGTCATCGCCATCGTCTACGGCTGGGCGCCCGCGGTGCTGTGGGTGCTCGTCGGCGGGGTGCTCATCGGAGCGGTCCACGATTACCTCACGACCTACATGGCGACGCGGGAGGGCGGGCAGTCCATCGCCACCATCGCCCGACGGATGCTTGGGCGCGACGTGTTCGTGGCGATGACCGTCTTCCTGATCATCATGCTCGCGCTCGTGTGCGCGGCTTTCCTGAACGCATCCGCCACCGCCCTGACGAGCATGCTGCCGTTCGATCGCCTCGACCTCTCGGCCGGGCAGAGTCTCTTCCGCGTGGTCGACTCCCCGCTCGGGCGGCAGGTCGTCATCGGCGGGATCGCCTCGATGAGCGTGGTGGTCATCACCGCGACGGCGCCGCTGATGGGTTGGCTGTATCTCAAGCGGAAGGTCGCCGTGTGGAAGTGCAGCCTGCTGGCGGTCGGCATCTGCGCCGTGGCGATCACGATCGGACTGCTCGTGCCGATGGCCGTGCCGCCCTGGGCTTGGAAGTTCGGACTCAGCGCGTACGTCCTGATCGCCGCGGGTGTGCCGGTGTGGATCTTCCTCCAGAGCCGCGACTTCATCAACGTGCAC
>CAZADC010000041.1:0-15773 GCA_964483755.1 uncultured Planctomycetaceae bacterium
CGTCGAGCCGGCGGCCGAGTACTTTGACCGCGTCATCAAGGCCCCGCCGAACCCCTGGCAGACAGCCGCCCGACAGCGCCTCGACTGGCTGCGGAGTCGACCCGGGGGGGGATAACGTCGAACCGGCGGACACCGTCGCAGCCGCCGGGAGGCGATCGCCGCGGACGCGGACGCCCTTGTCTTGGTCGATTCGTCGTGTAGACTGAAGGCAGGGTACGGCGGACCGCGCTGGTCGCTCGGGGTGCTGCATTTCTCTGACAGTGGCGCGAAGGAGATGACGATGAGGTCCGAACGCGCGGGATTGCATATCGGCTCAGGAACATTCGCAGGCAGGCGAGGGGGATTTACGCTGATCGAACTGCTGGTGGTTATCGCGATCATCGCCCTGCTGGTGACCATCCTGATGCCGTCTCTCCAGCACGCCCAGCACCTCGCAAAGGTCGCCTCGTGCGCGACGAACATGCGCACCATCTACCTCGGGGCGGCGACGTACTACAGCGAGCACAATTCCATGCTTCCGCGGGCGCCCGTCCCGCCCTGGTCCTGGGGATGGTGCAATACGCGCAGCGGCGGCGAGTGGAGCATGCCGAACTGGGCGTGGCAGGACCCGCCGGACGTGCACCCCACCGGCTGGTGGCGCCTGATCAACCAAGGGTATGTGCAACTCGCCGCGGCGGGATGCCCGGGGATGGAGGAGCCGTTCTCAGGTCAACCTGAAGGCGACGTGATGTGGGGCGGCCGGGTGAGCTACGGGTACCGCTACAACACCTGGGACCAGGACCGCTGGGCGAACGGAAGCTGCAAGTACGTCGCCGGGGCGCTGGACCAGCCCGATCGCGGCTGGCGTCCGCTGTTCACCGACGCCGCCAACTACCGCGTCGTCGGCAGCACCGGACAGATCAAGACCAGCGGCGACCACAAGTGGTCGCACCTGACCGGCGGAAACTACGCTGCGCACAACGGCTCGGTCCGCTGGCTCGACAACCGCTTCGACCCGAGCACGGGCACGACCATGCGCAACAGCTGGCCGACGCACCACTACCTGCTCATGTGGAACCGCATGGACACCTACGTGCCGGAAGGCTGAGCACCGCGGCTACTCGAACGTCAGCTCGCCGAACCGCGCCGGGCTGGCGAGCACCTTGTCGGTCGGCATCATCGCGCCGGTGTTGTAGTCGCGACCCGTCGTCTGCCAGGTGCTTCGCTCGTCGGCGACCAGGTGAATCTGCTTCCGCGCGTAGCCCTTCGCGCCGGCGAGGGCATCCTCGTCCCGCGTCACCCGGTTGCGGATGAGCTGCAGACCCATCGTCTCGCCGGACTCGATCTTATCCAGGCCCAGCGCCGCAGCCGGGATCGCCATCTCGACGGTCCAGCCGTCCTTCGTCTTCGCCGTGGCGACTTCGAGCCCTTCGGCGTTCCACGTCGCGTCCCAGCCGCGGTCGTTCGCCAGTGTGCCCAGCGACAGGACGCGCGGGCCCCGGGCGCTGTCGTTCCAGCCCTTACCGTCCAGCACCGTCCCGGCCGCGTTGACGGCGATGCGGCAGAACGAGACGTCATCATCGTCCGCATCGAGCAGCAGTTCGATCGAGTCGTCGTCCAGCACGCCCGCGTCGTCACGCTTCTCAGCGGACGCGACGGCCTCGCCGCCGGGCTCCTCGCAGCGCACGGCGACGTAGAGCGTGTCGGCGTCGTAGCTGAACCGGGCGCGGGTCTGCTGACGGGCCGGGCGGTAGGTGTGGCGGAGCGTCAGCTCGCCGACCGGCAGTGACTGATCCCACGCGGCGTCGTCGAGCTCGCCGTCGATCTTCGCCGCGGCGGCTGCCTTCGTCGCCTTCGCTTTGCGGACGCTCCTGGCGGGGGTATCCCACGCCCACTCGTCCGTGCGGAACGGGGAGGCGGGCAGACCGGCCGCGTTGTACAGCCCGGCCGGCGAGCCCTCCGCCCACGCGTATCGCACGGCAGCGGGGTCGGGGACGTCCTCGCTCCAGACCACCACCGTGTCGCCCTCGACCCGCGCGTCGGCATGGACGAAGTACCGATCCTCCCCGGCGACGGCGAACCCGGCGCGCGCTCTGTCGGTCAGGCGCAGGCCCTCGGCGTGGGCGAAGTGCAGGCGCACCTTCCCGTCCTCGATCTCCATCCGCTCGAACATCGGTCCGGAGTGCGCCAGATCCCTCTCGCCGTAGACCAGCGCCCGCGCGACGAGCGCCGAGCGATGTCCGACCGGGCGCTTGCGCTTGGGATGGATGTCGTTCTCGCCGAGGTCGACCGTGACGACGACGCCCGTGTCCGGCATGTCGAGCGTCCGGAGATGGGCCTCCTGCACGAGCTTCCACGGCGACGGCGGGAGCGGACGCGGAAGGTCCCGCCCCGGCGCGTCGGGCAGTTGAATGGTGATCCAGTAGAGCGTCGGTTGGGCCCATGCGCTTCGCCACCCGCGGATCAGTGCCGGCAGCACGCGATAGTGCACGTCGCCGATGGGAAAGCCCCACGCGTCCGACTCGCCCTGGTACCACAGCACCCCGCGGACGGCGTGCGGAACGATCGGCTCGACAACGTCCTTGAACAGGTTCCCCGGACGGTTGCGATCATCCGGCGGGACCGGCTGGGCGGGCATCCGCTTCGAGCCCGCCTGCTTGAGCGCCTGGTACTCCTTGAGGATGGCGTCGTAGCGCTTGACGTAGGCATCCCACACGCCCAGCACGTGGTCCCGCAGGAACTCGTCGGCCGCCAGCGCCTCGCGCGGCGTCCACGCCGCGGCCGGGGTGCCGCCGATCGCCGTGTTGATGATCCCGACCGGCACGTCCAGCTTCTCGTGCAGGTCGCGGGCGAAGAAGAACCCCACAGCCGAGAAGCCGCCCGCCGTCTCCGGACCGGCGACCATCCACTTGCCGTAGCGGTACTGCCGGATGGCGGGCAGATCGGCCTCGGTGATCGCCTCCTTGGCGGTCGCGGCCGACTTGAGGCCGAACTGCATGTTGCTCTGTCCGGCGCAAATCCACACCTCGCCGACCATGACGTCCTCGACGGACACCTCGCCGTCCGCGCCGGTCACGGTCAATTTCACCGGGCCGCCTGCGTCAAGCGGATCGAGCGTCACGCGCCAGGCGCCGCTCTCGTCCGCCTTCGTTCCGGCCTCCCGGTCACCGAGCCGGACGGTGACCTTCTCGCCCGGCGTCGCCTGCCCCCACACGGGCACGGCGACGCCTCGCTGCAGCACGGCGTGATCGGCGAACGTCGGGGCGAGGCGCAGCTCCGCCCGCCCCACGGCCGTCAGCAGGAGCGGAAGCGTGAAGGTGACAATCAGCATTGTCGGAAGCCATCGCATGGACATTCTCCTGGTTGCTCGTGGAATACTGCCGCGCGGGCGGGAAATGCCGCGTGCGGCCAGCTTGTCGCTCCTCCAGTCTACAACACCGCCCTTCGCCGTCGACAGCGCGAACCCACATTTGAGCGTGACAGGGTTCGTACCCGTGTCCCGTGCTTCCCGGACGCCTGGGTAGTAACCCTACTTGACTGTTTCAAAATGCAGGATACTGTAGAGATAAGGCGTCCGGAGTCTCCCATGTCAATCGGAGCGGCCGAATGGTCTCGCTGCTCGGGCGAAACGGCGCGATGGTGTGCGCAGAGCGCCGCGCCGAAGACCGCTCGGTCGCTGCCCCGCGGTCCCCGCGGGTGAAAGGAGTGGAACGATGCGAACTTCCGCGACCCGTGTGTCATCCGTCGTCGCCGCGCTGAGCGTCGCAATCCTGACGGCCGGGGCGGCGGGCGGCATTGACGTGAACGTCGATCCGGATCCCGTGGTGCAGAACGAGATATCCCTCGCCCTCGTGCCCGGTCAGACCGCCGGTGCGCCCTCGCTGCTGTTCATGGCCTACAACGACAACCCGTATCCCGGCGGGAACGGGCTGGGCGTCAGCCACAGCTTCGACGGCGGCGCTTCCTGGAACAACGCCCAGCTTCAGTTCCCGATGAGCTCGGCGTCGGGCAACGTCCTGCCGCACGCCTTCGACCCCACCGTGACCGTGGACTCCCAGGGAAACGTCTACGCCGGCCACATCTCAACCGACGGCGGCGGCGGCGGCGAGAGCGGGCTGTACGTCCACAAGGGCGTGCCGCAGATGGATGGCACGATAGCGTGGTCGGCGCCGACGGAGGTGTGGGTCGATCCTCCGAGCACGACCGGCGCGCCCGACCCGAGCTACCGCTTCAACGATCGCTGCCAGATCACCACCGACCCTGCCAACGACAACCTGTACGTCACGTGGATCCGCGACCGCGGGCTGTTCGTGCAGAACCCGGGGACGCTGCCGTACAGCGACGTCTACTTCTCCGCCTCCACCGACGGCGGCGCGACGTTCTCCCAGCCCCCGCTGCAGGTCAACGACGTCGGCACGAGCGACCTGGCGAACATGCCCATCCCGCGCGTCGCGCCGGACGGGACGATCTACGTCACCTGGATGGACTACAACGTCTGGACCGGCGGACAGGGCACGATCTACCTGGACAAGTCCTCCGACGGCGGCGTCACCTGGCTGGCGAACGATCAGGCGGTGGCGACCGTCCCCCTCCCCCCACTGAACGTCACGACCGCCAACGGAGTCACCGACGCGCTGGCCAAGGGCGCACCCGTGCCGGCGGTCTCGCCGAGCAATTCCCAGGAGCTATACATCGTCTACGCGGCCGATCCGGACGCGGGTGTGAACGGGCCCGACGAGGCGGACATCTTCCCGATCAAATCCACGGACGGCGGGACGACCTGGGGCGCGCCGATCCGCGTCAACGACGACGCCACGGTCAATGACCAGATTCTGCCCTGGGTCGACGTCAAGCCCGACGGAACCATCGACGTCATGTGGTACGACCGTCGCAACGACGTCCGCGACACCGGCGGCGACGAATACTGGGACGTCTTCATCGCCCGCAGCGTGGACGCCGGCGCGAGCTTCCTTCCGAACGTGCAGATCAACGACATGCCCTTCCTCACTCCCGTCGGGCAGAGCTGGATGGGCGAGTACCTCGGCCTGGCGATCGACGGACAGTACGCCTACGGCGCATGGACCAGCTCCGTGAGCGACGGCAACGGCGATATCTACTTCGACAAGATCGCCAACGTGAACATCCCCGAGCCCGGCCTGCTGTCGATCATGGCCGTCGCCACCGCCGCCTTGCTGCGACGGCGGTGGTGACGCCGGGCGCCTTCCGCTCGGCGCAGCTAGTCCAGCTCCAGCGTCGCGGCCGTGAAGGACAGCGCCGGCAGCTCGAGCAGAGCCCGCCCCCCGGAAGCCGTAACGACGTCGAACGGCCGGGCAACGACCGCGTCGCGGCGCTGCCACGTGTTGCACGCCTTCGGGTCGTCGCCTGTGACGATCTCGCCGCCGACGACCCCCGCGACCGACCGGTCGGCCGGCGCGACCCGCACCTCGCAGGACTCATCCGTCGAGCGATTCACGCAGAACACGTGCAGGCGGTCGCCGTCCAGCACCGCCGTGGCGTCGACGCACGGCACCCGCCCCTCGCTTGTCTCGCAGTCCGGGCCGTCGACGTTCACGCGGAGCGAGACACCGCCGCGGCGCTTCGCGTGCATCGCCAGCGGGTGGTAGATCGACTGGACGAGCACGTCGTCCGGACGGGTCAGCACCGGCGCGATGACGTTGGCGACCTGGGCCAGGTTGGCGAGCTTCACAACGTCAGCCCGCCGCAGGAAGCAGTTGACGAACTGGGCGACGACCAGGGCGTCCTCGAGGTTGTACGTCTCCTCCAGCAGCGCCGGCGCTTCGCTCCAGCCGCCATCTCCGTCCCGCTCGCGATACCAGACGTTCCACTCGTCGAAGCACAGCAGCGCCCGACGCCCGCCCCGCCTCGCCTGCACGTACCGGCACACGGCATCGACGTCGGCGATCTGCCGATCCACCGACGCGCCCGTGGCCAGATATTCGCGCGTGTCGTCCGCTTCATTGCCGACGTAGCGATGAAGGCTCACGTAGTCCGCCAGGTCGCCCAACCCTTCCAGCACGACGCGGTCCCACTCGGCGAACGTCGCCATTCCGGGCGCCGACGATCCGCACGCAACCAGCTCGATGTCCGGGTCCAGCGTTTTCATCATGGCGGCCGCGGCGCGGGCGGTCTCGGCGTACCGCTCGGCCGGGACGTGCCCGATCTGCCACGGCCCGTCCATCTCGTTGCCCAGGCACCAGAGCTTGACCGCGTACGGCTTGGGCGAGCCGTTCGCCGCCCGCAGCTCGGCCCATCGCGTGGGCGTCCCGGCGTTGCAGTACTCGAGCCAGTCGCACGCTTCCTCGGGCGTGCCGCTGCCGAGGTTCACCGTCAGCATCGGGACCCAGTTCATCCGCCGGCACAGGCGCAGGAATTCGTCCGTGCCGAACGTGTTGGGCTCGATGCTTCGCCAGGCGAGGTCGCGCACGGCCGGGCGGTCCGGGCCGACGCCGTCGCGCCAGTGGTATCCGCTGGCGAAGTTCCCGCCGGGATACCGCATCGTGGTGAACGCCAGCGGGCGCAGCGCGTCAAGCACGTCCGTACGGAAGCCCTCGTCGTCCGCGTTCGGCGAATCCGGATCGAACACGCCGCCGTAGACGGCGCGCCCCATGTGCTCCAGGAAGCCGCCGTAAATTCGCAGATCGACCGCCCCCACCGCCAGCCGCGTGTGAAGGTGGATCGTCGTCGCGTCCATCGCCCGTTCTCCCGGCTCGTCAATACTCGAAGACGATCGCCTGGTGACACTGCACGCGCGGGACGACCACCCGCACGGCATCGCCGTCGGCCTTCAATTCCAGCGGCTCGCCGTCCGGCGCGAGCCACGCCTTGCGGATGTCCTGCCCGACCCGCAGCGCCACCGGCACGTCGGCCAGCGGGACGAGGTCCTCGATCACCAGGCATCGCCCGCGCTGCAGCGGCGGTCCGTACATAAGGTGCGCGACGTAACGGCCGCGGTCGGGCTGGTGGCAGATCGTCGCGCGTCCGGCGCTCGGCAGGTCGGCCTCCAGCACGCCGGCCGGGTAGAGCATCCGCAGGGCGTTGATGAACAGGTCGCGGTGCAGGCGCGCGCCGTGGCGATGGTATATCTCGCCGAGCTGGTGCGGGAAGTAGATTACGCCGCCCTTGCGGACCGCGCCGGGATGGGCGGCGTCCTCCAGCCGGTACGGCGTGTTCTGGTGCGAGCAGTACGCAGCGTAGGCGCGGTCGAAGTACGGCTCGCGGATCGCCGCCAGCACCTCGCCGTCGGTCGGCTCGACCCGGACGGCCGCCTCGTAGCACAGGAACGGGCTGTCGACCAGCCCGTCGCCCAGCTTGCCGCCGACGACCAGGTAGTCGTCGCGATAGTTCGGCGGCCCGACGTATTTCGCCCCCACGTCGAGTGCCAAGCGTTCACCGGACTCGTCCATCCCGCTGCGGCCGAGGGCGATCACCTTGCCGCCGTCGGCGATGAAGCTCCGCAGCGCCTCGGCACGAGCGGGCGGAAGCCTGTTGTAGCCGGTGAGGATGATCGCGTCGAACTGCGACAGGTCCGGCTCCCATTCGCCGATGACGCGGAAGTCGATCTGCGCCTCGAGCAGCATGTTCGCCACGCCCTGGTCGCAGTCGGCGACGCCCTTGGCCCATCCCTGGTCCGGTCCGCTCAGCCAGACGCCGAGGCGAGACGCCGGCGCCGCGTCGAGCCCGAACTCCTCGATCCGCTCGACGTACTCGAAGGCGGCGCCGATGTTGCGGTAGGTGTCCATGTCCATCCGGCCGGCGGGATGGAGCTGGTCGCCGAAGTTGCACCGCGCGCCGTAGGCGATCATGCACGCCGCCTCGAAGCGGATGGCGTCCGGGTGCTTGAACCCGCCGAACTCGCCCCACATCGTGTGGAACTTCCCGCTCATCGCGAGGAACGGCTTGCCTTTCTCGATGAAGTAGCGCCCCCGCAGCGGGAACTTGTCGTATCCGCCCCACGTCGTCGGCAGGTCCTCGAGGTCGTACTGCGTCATCGGCTCGTGCATCCACGGCTCGTACATCTGCATCGTGCCGTTGAAGTACAGCGACGCTTCGGGGTGCCGCTCGTGGATGATGCGGTCGCACTCGGTCATGAAATGCTTCCACTTGGCGACGTTGTGCTTCGCCGCGTCCTCGGGGTCGTCGCCGTTCAGGCCCGCCTCGCGCATGGCGGCGCGGCAGGTGTCGCACCAGCAGACCGGCCCGTTGGTGATGTCGTACCAGAAGCCGTCCACGTCGAACGTCTCGCAGATTTCCCGCGTCTGGTCGAGCATCAGATCGAGGTATCCGCCGGACGGGCACATGAACGTCCACGAGCAGGTCGGGCGGGGATCGTCCGGCGCGGCCTCGGGGTCGATGTTCGTCGTGCGAATACGCCCGTCCTGGTCCCGCACGCACCATTCGGGATGGGCCTCGGTGTCCTGGACGGACCAGCCGACGGTGTAGTAGATCGGCGCCCGCACGCCGATCTCGTGGCAGGCGTCGATCTGCTCGCCCAGCAGGTTCCGCGCCAGGTGCGGATGCGGCTGGCCGACCTTTGTCGGGTAGTAGCTCCAGCCGTGGTGCCCCTTGGCGAAGACGTTGATCAGGTTCACACGGCCGGCCTGGAGGGCGGCCTGCCACTGGGCCTTGCCGAAGTCCCGACCGATGTCGGGAATATGCCGCGACGTGTGGAAATCGAGGTGCACCTGGCGGGCGGGCAGCTTGCTCATGAGTCTCTCCTGGGCGCGACGCAACGCGGTTGGTTCAACGACGCCGAAACCGCTCGACGCCGGGCAGGAGACTCTAGCCGCACAGCGCCGCGCGTGCAATACGCCCGTCGCCCGTGGGGACCGGCCTGTTTCGTACCGCCCTACTCGCCGGACCGCTGCCTCGCCTTGCGCGTCTGCTGAATCGTAAGGTATCCGCCGAGGACGTTGCGAACGTTCTCCCGCCCCAGGTTGCGGAGAATCTGCTGGGCGATGTAGCTCCGGTACCCGACACCGCAGTACATGGCGATCGGGCGGTCCGACGGCAGGTCGTCGAGACGATCGCGGAGCTCGTCCACCGGGACGTTGAACGACTCGGGCAGGCGCCCGGCCTGGTGCTCTCGCGACGAGCGAACGTCGACGACCAGCGGCGGATCGCCGCCGGCCAGCTCGTCCAGCAGCTCCCCCGGCGTCATCGACGGCATGACGCCCCGGCGCTCGTTGGCGGCGGCGAAGCCGGCCATCACCACCGGGTCCTTCGCCGAACCGAACGGCGGCGCGTAGCACAGGTCGAGCTGCTCCAGGTCGTCCACGCACATGCCCGCGGTGATCGCCGTCGCCAGCACGTCGATCCGCTTGTCCACGCCCTCTCCCCCGACCGCCTGGGCGCCGAGCAGGCGCCCCGTCGCCGACGCCCAAAGGACCTTCAGGAGCATGCTCTCGGCGCCGGGGTAGTATCCGGCGTGACTCGCGCCGGGGATCAGCGTGACGCGGTGCTCCATCCCGCGGCGCTTCGCGACGGCCTCGGTGACGCCCGTGACGGCGGCGACCTTCCTGCCGGCCCGCACGACGGCCGTGCCTAGAACGCCGAGGAACTTCAGGCGGCGTCCGTCCTCCCCACCAGCGCCGGCGAGGTCCAGCGCGGCATTCGCGCCGGCCACCCGCCCGGCCTTGTTCGCCGGACCGGCCAGCGGCATGTGGACCGGCTCGTCCAACACCAGGTGGCGGTACTCGCAGTTGTCGCCTGCCGCGTAGATCGTCGGGTCCATCGTCCGCTGCCACGCGTCGACGCGGATCGCACCGGTCTCGCCGAGCTCGATCTCGGCGTCGGCGGCGAGCTCGACGTTCGGCTTGACCCCGACCGCCTGGATGCCGAGCTCGAACGGGAACTCCCGACCCGACTGCGTGACGGCAACGCTGCCCTCCTCGCCGTGTTCGATGCGCGACACGCCGTCGCCCAGCACCAGGCGCACGCCCTCGCTCTCGATCGCCTCCGCCAGCGGCTGGGCGATCTCCGCGTCCAGCGCGCCGGGCATGACCTGGTCCATCAGCTCGATGAGCGTCACGTCCAACCCGCGGCGGCGGAGTTGCTCGGCCGTCTCGAGCCCGATGTACCCCCCGCCGATCACGACGGCGCGGAGGGGCGCCTCGGCCGCCTGCTCCGCGGCGACCGCCGCCGGCTCGCCCGAGCGGACCTTCTCCAGCAGCGACGAGATCGCGTCGACGTCCGGCACGGTGCGGACGGTGAAGATGTTCTCGGCCTCCAGTCCCTCGATCGGCGGGCGCAGGGCGACCGTGCCGGTGGCGAGGATCAGCCGGTCGTAGCCGAGCTCCTCCGTCGCCCCGTCGGCGCTCTCGACCGTCAGGGAACGGCTCGGGCGATCGATCCGCGTCGCCCGCGTGTTGAGACGGACGTCCACGCGGAACCGCCGCGCGAACAGCTCCGCGTCGGCGACGAACAGGGAGTCCCGCTCGGCGATCTCCCCGCCGAGATAGTACGGCAGCCCGCAGTTGGCGAAGCTCATGTACGGCCCGGCCTCCAGGAGGGTGATTTCGACGTCCTCGCTGGTGCGGCGGGCCTTGGCGGCGGCCGATGCCCCGGCCGCTACACCGCCCACGACGACAATGCGTTTCTCCGACATATTCAGTCCTTGCAGTTCGGGGGTCGCCCGGCGTTCCCGCGGCCGGGCCGGAGTCTCAGGAGGTCAGGACGGCGTAGGCGACGCCGGCGCCGAACACCGCGCCGCCCAGCATCCAGAACCAGGTCACCGGGCGCACGCGGCAGGCATCGCCGGAGCAGTTGCGTATCCTGCTGAGCAGGTAGCCCACGCCCGCACCCGCGGCCGCGCCCGCCAGCACCTTGATGATCGTCTCAACCGGCATCGCTCGGTTCGCCCTCCGGCGTGTTGTCGCGGATGCACCGCATGAGCGTCAGCGCGGCGGGGTGAACAACGTCATAGTAGACCCGCCGCCCCTCCCGCCGGCGGGAGAGGATGCCGCGAGCGAGCATCATGTTCAGGTGCTGGCTGACGGCGTTCGGGGCAAGCCCCAGCGTCTCCGCCAGGTCGCCGACCGACGCGCTTCGCCGCGTGAGCACGTCGACGATGCGCAGCCGGTCCGCGTGCCCGAGCACCTTGAGCACGGGCGCGAGGGCGACCAGGCTGTGGTCGAACTCCGGACCCGCCGGATGGCGCCGTCTTGCATTCATAACGTCAATATATCACAGGATTATGAGGCTATCCAGCAGAACCCCGACCCTCTTGCGGTCTTTTCGCAGCGATTGAAAGCTGTGTCAGCTTACAACCGGAGGATGTCCGGACGGGCGATGCGGAAGCCGTCCCACTCGGCCTCGATCGTCGGCCAGTCGGTCGGCGCCGCCAGCAGCTCGCCCCCGGCCTCGCCGGCGAGGATCGTGTCCTCGCACTTGGTCCCCGCGATGGACGGATTCCACGCGAACGCCTGGTCAACCTGGACGCGTGTCATCTCACCCGGACCGGCCTTGACCTCCCGCGGCAGGTAGCCGATCGACCCGCCCTGGTGGTGATTCCGCCACTCGTCCGCGAACCCGACGGCGGCGTAGGTGCGGCGGGCGACGTCGAACAGCTCGCCGAGCGTCGCGCCGGGGCGCGTCGCGCCGATCAGGGCCGCGTCGACCGTCGCCACCGCGCGGTGGCGGTCGGCGAGGGCGCCGGGAACGTCCGCGAACGACGCCAGCCGCGTCGACGCCGCGATCAGTCCGCCCCGCTCGGCGCACGTGACCAGCATGAAGCACCGCTCGGCCGGCGTGTCGGTCGCCAGCGGATGGCGGAACCGCTCGACGCGTTCGTCGGCCGCGACGAGCAGCACCCACGGCTCGCATCCGCGGGCCCGCAGCTCCGCCGCCAGCAGGCCGGCAATCCGGTGTTCGGTCTGTTCCCGGCGCGCCGCCCTCGCGGCCGTCTCGACGGCGCGGTTGACGTCCGTCGTCAGCGCGCGGTACCGGGCGACCTCCGGGTCGGTGAGCTGCCAGCGGAGCGGCGCGAAATCCTCGTCCAGCAGCGGCAGTCGGTGCGGGGTCGGCGGCGGCGCGTCGGCGGCCACTCGCCCGGCGCCCAGGAGCTTCTCGAACGCCGCCTCCCGATCGGACGCATCCGCCCAGGCGAACGCGCGGACCTCGATCGGCGCGTCGGCGAGTTCCTCGTCGCGCAGGCGCGGCGCCTCGATGTTGCTGGTCAGCGCGACGGCCCCGTCGGCGTCCACGAACAGCCAGCTGTTTCCCGCGTCGCAGGCGCCGGCGACGTAGTTGTGGGCGCCGCAGGTGTACCAGCTGAAGCTGCACCGCCGCGACAGCAGGACGCCGTCCAGGTCGTGGTCGGCCAGGTACATCCGCACGCGCTCGTGCTTGATTTCCCGTTCGGCGGCGATATCCATGTCGCTCCCTTCTGTCGCAGGCGAACGCGTTCGCCGTCTGGAGCCCGGCGGCCTTCCCCCCACCGTTCGCGGCGGCCTTCCCAGGCCGCCGCGAGCCGAACCGTCGATCCTCGCGATCCTCGCGGTGCCCTCGGAAGGACACCGCGCTTCATCCGGCTACTTGATGCAGTAGTCGATCAGGCGCGCCAGCTCGTTGCGCAGCTCGTGGCGGTGGACGATCATGTCCACGAACCCGTGCTCGAGCAGGAACTCCGCCCGCTGGAAGCCCTCGGGCAGCTCGGCCTTGATCGTGTTGGCGATCACCCGCTGCCCGGCGAAGCCGATCAGCGCGCCGGGCTCGGCGATGATCACGTCCCCCAGCATGGCGAAGCTGGCGGTCGTCCCCCCCGTGGTCGGATCGGCCAGCACGCCGATGAACAGCCCGCCCGCGTCGTCAAACCGCGCCAGGGCGGCCGACGTCTTCGCCATCTGCATCAGGCTCAGGGCGCCCTCGTGCATCCGCGCCCCGCCGGACATGCACACGATCACCAGCGGCAGCTTCGAGCGGGTCGCCTCCTCGACCAGCAGCGTGACCTTCTCGCCCAGCACCGAGCCCATCGAGCCCATCAGGAAGTCGCCGTCCATCACGCCCAGCGCGACGCGACGCCCCTTGACGTAGGCGACGCCGGTCAGCACCGCCTCGGTCTCGTCGGTCTTGGTCTGCTCCTTGAGCAGGCGGTCGGCGTAGCTCTGCCCGCGCCACTGGAACTCGAGCGGGTCCGCCGGGGCGACGTCGGCGAACAGCTCCTCGAAGCTGTCCGGGTCGGCGAGGCGCTCGATGCGCGCCCGCCCGCCGAGGCGGAAGTGGTGGTCGCACTTCGGACAGACTTCCGCGTTCTCGCGGACCACCTTGCGGTAGAGCGTCTCCTCGCAGCCCGGGCAGCGAAGCCACAGCCCGTCCGGCACCTCCCGCTTCTTTCGGAAGCTCGGGCCGGCGTGGTCGGCGGTCTCGTACGGGTGGGGGGTCTGGGAGCCGTTGTCGGCCATGATCGATCCCTCTACAGCGTTCGTTCGTCCAGTTCGCACACGGTCCAGGTGAAGTCGTCGTCCAGGTTGCGCCACAGGGCGTCGAGCGGCTCGTCCTGCATCAGGCAGCGCAGCAGCCCGAGCATCACGGGCGGAAGGACGACCACGACCGGCGATCGCTTTCGCCGGCGCCCGATGGTCCGCATCACCGACCGCAGGCGCTCGGCCGCCTCGTCCACCGACTCCCCGCCGGGCGGACGGATCGTCGACGGATCATCCAGCCACTGCCTGTACAACGTCGGCTGACGCTGGCGGATCTCTTCCACCGTCAGCCCCTGCCACAATCCGTAGTCCAGCTCGGACAGCCCGTCCGTCGAGCGGCGCTTCGCGCCGAGAGCCCCGGCGAGCAGGTCGCCCGTCTCGCGCTCGGCCTCGCCGGCGCCGAAGTAGACGTCCGACGGACCGTGGGCGGCAATCTCCCCCGCGCAGTGCTCGACGGCCCGGCGCCCCGCGTCGGTCAGCGGCGCGCTCGCGGCCGCGTGCACGCGCGACTGCGCCTGCCAGATCGTTTCGCCGGTGCGGACCACGAACAGCCGCGCCATTCTCAGCTCCCCCCCTCGAGGATCGCCCGTCGCAGCGCACCCACCGCACCGGGGATGTCCGCCTTGCCGAAGACGCTCGAGCCCGCCACGAAAACGTCCGCCCCGGCCGCAGCGCAGCGCGGGGCGGTCTCGACGTCGATCCCGCCGTCCACCTCCAGCCGCTGGTCCTCGCGCAGCATCTCGCGGACGGCGCGGATCTTCTCCAGCATTTCCGGCATGAACTCCTGCCCGCCGTAACCCGGCTCGACGGTCATCACCAGCACCAGGTCCACGGCCTCGATCACGCCGCTCAGCAGGTCGGGCCGGCTGCCGGGCTTGAGCGTGACGCCCGCGCCGAGCCCGAGCTCGTGGAGCCGGTCGACCAGCTCGCCCGCCCGGTCTGTCGCCTCGACGTGGAACGTGATCGTGTCCGCGCCGGCTTCGGCGAACCGCTCGATGTAGTACGCGGGGTCGGTGACCATGATGTGGACGTCGAGCGGGCGGTCGGTGTATCGGCGCAGCGACGCCGCGACGGCCGGGCCCAGCGACAGGTTGGGCACGAAATGCCCGTCCATCACGTCCACGTGCACCACATCCGCCCCGCCGGCGACGACGAGGTCCACCTGCTCGCCGAGACGGGCGAAGTCCGACGCCAGCAGCGACGGCGCGATCAGCGGGCCGTCGCCGAGCAGCGCCCAGGGGTTGGAAGCTCTGCGGGTCATTGTCTGTCGCCTCGCGGCGAAAAAACCGCCGGGCGTCACCCGGCGGGGTCGTTTCATGCGCTGCGTTCAGCGCGCGAATTGTACCCATCGGGTCCGTGGAGCGTCCAGAGGTTTGGGACAGCGCCGCGCTATGCGCCGCCTTCGGCCGTCGGGGTCGTCGCCCCCGCCGCGGCGTCATCGCCCCCGTTCTGGGGGACCAGCCGGGCGGCCTCGGGGAACGCCTCGATCAGCTCCGCCCGTTCGACGCGGCGAAAGGTCAAGCCGTCCGGGCTCTCGATCGTCCGCACGCGCCCCGCCTCGTCCAGCGAGTAGACCCGGGAGAACTGACCGGCGTAGGTCACCTCCACCCGCTGCGGTCCGTCGGCGGTCACGACGAGCGAAACGAATCTCACCTGCCCCCGCGCCACGGCATGTCCGTCGATCGTCCCGGCGAAAGTGGCCGTAGTCTGCCGGCGGGCGACGGCACGGATGACGAATCCCAACCCGCCCTCGGGGAGGTAGTTGACCGGTGTCTGCGCTTCGGCGACGCGGAGGGCCCGTCCGCTCTGCTCCTGCACGCTGACCTTGTCGCCGTCCAGCTTGATGTGCGTGACCAGGTTCCCCTCGGGCCCGTCGCGCTCGGCGATGTAGGTCCCCTCGGTCGCCCCGGCCGACAGGGCCCATCGGACGTGGACGACCGTTCCGTCGTCGAGCCGCGTGACGGTGCGTCCCCCCACCCCGTCGTCGCCGCCGGCGCGAACGTCGATCCGCCACCCGACGGGTCTGTCGTCCGCATGGCGGATCATGTACCGCCGGCCAGGCAGCGCGTCGGCGTACTCCGCCAGCCCGCCGGCCCGCATCTGCTCGAGGATGTCGACGGCTTCGTCGTGTTGCCCGCTGCGCGCTTCGACCAGCCACCAGGCCAGCGCCGCACTGACCAGCAGCAGGCCCAGCATGATCGGCGCGAGCAGTTTCGGGCGTCCCTTGGAGTATCGAACCATAGCGGGCATCGTACCGCCCGCGAGAGGAGCCGTCCAGAGGCGACGCCAGGCGCGAGAGGGCAGTGAGTAGAAAGGAGATGCCCCGGTCGACGCCGCATGCGGCGATGCGCTTGG
>CAZADC010000042.1:0-3568 GCA_964483755.1 uncultured Planctomycetaceae bacterium
GCCACGGTCCGTCTGTGCCTGCCGTCACCAGCGCGAGCAGAAGCGGCGCCAAGACCACCACCACAGGTATCTTGCGCGCAAGCGCCTTCAACCAGAGAAGCCGAAACAGCCCGATCGGCTTGACGAGATAGTGAACCATGACTCCCTTCCGATGGTACTCGCACACCAGCATTCCCACTTCCTGGAAGTTGGCCGATAGCCAGCAGTAACCGCAGGCGGACATGTACAGCATCATTTCCCGCCGGGTGAAGCCCTCCAGCACAAGGGAACCGTCCGCGTAGACCGCTCGCCAGAGGATCAGTTGGACGACGAACGGGAAGAGAGCCATCGCGATTCCGAACAGCAGCTCGAAACGGAAGTGCATCGCTTCCTGCAGGAACACCCCCGTTGCCTGCAGATAGCTGCGAAGCGACCCGCCCCTATCCGGCATGCCCTGCCTCCCGTTCGAAGACATCCGTCACAACCTCCTCGATGGACGGGTCCGTCACCGTCATGCTCTGGATATTGAAGCGCTCGTGGATGTAGCGCTGCGCGACGGGGAGGGCCTCGCGCGACAGACGCACCACGAGGCGGTCGCCCTCGATCTGCGCCTCGCGGAGCACCTCCGATCTCGCCACGGCCTGCGGTTCGATGTCGGGCGACAGCACCGTCAGCACCTTCCCACCGCCCGTGGCCGCAGCCAGACCGTCCAGGGATCCGTCGTACAGGATTCGGCCGTCAGCGAGGAGCACCGTCCGTCTGCAGAGGCATTTGATC
Source organism: uncultured Planctomycetaceae bacterium (assembly GCA_964483755.1). Classification (GTDB taxonomy): domain Bacteria; phylum Planctomycetota; class Phycisphaerae; order SM23-33; family SM23-33; genus CAZADC01. The sequence goes on from CAZADC010000042.1 coordinate 757, forward strand.
TCGTCCATGGCGTGCGACGTGTAGAGCACCGTCGCCTTCCTGTCGCGGCAGTAGTCCCTGACGAACCCCAGCACCCGCTGCTTCGTCAGCAGGTCAATGCCCAGCATCGGCTCGTCCATCAGGATCAGTTCCGGCTCGTGAAGCAGTGCCGAGACGAGCTCCAGCCTCATTCGCTGACCCAGTGACAGGCCGCGCACAGGACGGCGGAGAAGCGACTGTACGCCGAAGCACGACACCAGCTCGTCGAGACGCTGCGCGAAACGGCCTCGCTCGATGCCGTACAGAGCCCGGTGCAGCCGGAACGACTCCTCCGCCGGCAGATCCCACAGCAACTGGCTCTTCATGCCCATGATCATGGAGATGCGCCGCTTGAAGGCGTTGCCCGCCCGCCAGGGACACGTGCCCAGAACCCTTACGTCGCCCTCGTCGGCCGGCATGATGCCGGAGAGAATCTTCAGAAGGGAGCTCTTGCCCGCGCCGTTCGGACCGATCAACCCGCATATCTCCCCGTGGCGCACCCGCAGGTCGACGTTCGACAGCGCGCGAACCAGGCTGCGTCGCGGCCTGAGAAAGCTCCCGATCGCGCCTCGCAGCCCCGCCGATCGGGTCACAACACGGTACGTCTTGTCCACCCCGCGTGCAAAAATGGCGTCGTGACCCGCGCCGGGGCGCCGTGAGGGATCGGCCTCAAGCACGTCGCAGCGCCCCCGCTCGCAGCGTCCACGACAGTGCCTTGGTCAGCGCCTTGAGCCAGGCCCATGCAAGCCACAACCGGCCACCTCGAACCGGCAATCGCCCGCACAGGACGACACATGACAGTTGCCGAAGCAGGTAGCCCGTTCGATAGTAGAAACGACGGTAGAACCGGGTCTCGATCTCATGCAACATTGCGGCCGACACCTCTGCATCCGTCTCGTGCATGGGGACGCCGCGCCCTCTATCCGTCCCGCGAAGCCGTCCGTCCTTCACCGCTCGGGCCTGCAGCTCCGTTCCCGGAAGATATATCAACGGATTGACGGACACGAAGTCGACTCCGGCGCTCTTCAGGAACTCCATCTCGCGCTCCACGTACGCCAGGTCGGGGACCGGCGCGATCACAAGGTTGGCCCGAACCATGAGGCCCGCCTGCCGCGCCGACATCAACCCGTCCAGTACGCGGCGCGCGGGGGTTCTCTTGCCATAGAGCTTCCGCAGGCCCGGAAACGAGCTTTCGACGCCGCATTCAACAACCGCACACCCGTTCGTCCGGAAGTGATCGCACATGTCAGGGGTCAGATCCTCAGGACGCGCATAACAGTTCCAGCGAATTCCCGCCCTGCCCAGGGCGGCCGCGACGGCGCGGGCGAGCGGCCCGTTTGCCGCGAAGTTCGGGGCCACGAGGTTGACGAATCGGTATCCGGCTCTCGCCAGGTCGTCCACTTCCGCCGTAACGCTTTCCGCGGTGCGCCTTCGCGGGTGCACCCGTCCATCGTGACAGAATGTGCATCCCCGACCGCAGCCCCGCGCGACCACCAGGTAAGCCGCTCGGCCCTGGTCACCGAGGCCGGCCCGGTGGTAGATGCCGAAGTCCTCCTGCATCTGATCGTTGCCCTCGAGCCTGCCTCGCAACGGCCGGGGCAGGCGGTCCAGGTCCGCGACGGGCTTGCGTTCCGGGTTGTCCACGATGCGCCCGACATGGCGAAACGACAGGCCGGCGATGTGCCGCAAAGCGACGCCACGAATCAAGTCGAGCAGAATCTCTTCCCCGTCGCCCCGTGCAACCATGTCAAGGCTCGGCTCTTCAAGCAGCAGAGCGGAGCCCATGACCGTGCCGTGAACGCCGCCGACCACGATCGGGGCCCGCGGCGCGGCCTCTCGAACGGCCCGGGCAACGGCACGAGCGTGAGGCCAGGCCTTCGTGGTGCTGGAGATGCCCACGAGCGATGCCTCGCGGACGCGCGGCCACCGGGGCAGATCGACGTGCGACCGGGGTCCGCACAACAGCTTCACGTCGCATCCCGCCGCGCTCGCAACCGCCCCGAGGGACTCGATCCCGCTCACCATGCCCAGGTTCCGGTCACCGCAGGTCAAGTCATGGTGAGCGGACACCAGAATGACCAGGGGTCGCCTGAGTTCGACCATGGTCCTCCCCATAGGACAGCTTCCACAGCACCGAATTGCGCCAGCCGCCAGCCGCCAGCCGCCGTCGGGCTCGCACAGCGCGTTCGCACCGACATCGGAGCCCGGGCGCCCGGCACGCGAAGGAGAACCGGTCCCATACGACATCCGCGGGTCGGGAATGCCGCGCCGCGTGGGTCTGCGACGAGAATACGCGGCGCTTCTGTGAAGATGGACTTCGCCCCCGCAACTCCCGGACGATACGCAGGCTCGTCGTCTCTGTCAAGCACAAATATGCAATTGTCAGAAGTTTTCTGACACGGCACCGTCTCGCGCCGGGCGGGCGGCGGTCGGCGAGCATGGGCAGACCTCCCTTGTCTTGCGACGCGAAATCCCCACATGCGACCGGCTCGACTCGGACGGCATCGGGGACCCGGTGGCAGGCGGAAGCCGCCGGCGGCGACGTAATCCAGTCGTCGGTACGCCGACAATGGCGCTGCTCGTCAGGCGCCTACGGGGTGGCGGACTCGGCGTCGGTCGGCGCGCTGTCGGCGGGCGCCGTAGCCGCCGGCTGCGTGGGCTGCGTCGGCGGAGCGGGCGGTTTGGGTTTGTCCATCAGCCCGTAGAGGACCACGTTGGCGGCGATGTTTCTTGCCGAGGCGGGCAGGTAGCTCAGCGCGCCGTAGCCCGTGTGCCCGTCGAGGGTGTCGTGCAC
>CAZADC010000042.1:3578-13473 GCA_964483755.1 uncultured Planctomycetaceae bacterium
CGCGTAGATCGCCACGACCCGGTTGCCGCGGACGTAGACGCGGAGCGGCGGGCCGGCGTCCGGCTGGATGAGAATCCACGGCTGGGTGCGCCGGAGCGTCTCCAGGGGCGGCCCGCGGAACTCGCCCGCCTTGCCGGTCATCAGCGGCGAGTCGCTGGTGACGTATCCGCTGACCACCCGCCGCGACGGCGCTGCGCCGATCGTCGGGAACAGATCGCGCAGCATGTCCCGAGCCGAGCCGTTGAACTCCCGCGCGCCGCCGATCGCGTTGACGAACAGCGTTCCGCCGGCGTCGATGTACCCGCGCAGCACCTCGATCTGCGCGTCGCTCAGCTCGAAGGCGTCGGTGCCGGTCATCCAGGCGAGGTGGTGCCCGGCGAGCTTGTCCGCCTCGAGCGGCACGGCCTCCGACAGGTCGATCTTCACGCGGTTCTCGGCCACGAGCTTCTGCGAAAGGTAGTTCAGCGCGTACGGCCCGGTGTTCCAGTTGCCCTCGTGCCGGATCCAGGCGACCTTCGCGGTGTGACGGGCCTCGGTGCTGGTGCCGACGAACACCGGGCGCATGCGCATCCGCATCGGGTTGGCGCCGGTGGCGTAGAAGTACAGGTTGGTGCCCATCTGGAAGTCGAGGCGTCCCCGCAGGGGCTGCATCCGCTGCCACGAGGCGCAGATGTCCCGCCCCAGCAGCATCGCCATCTCGCGCGTGCCGTCGGAGACGCCCTCGATCGGCACGAGGCGCGAGCCCTCGGGGATCGGCGACTTCGCCGAGTAGACGGGGTGGTCGTCGCCGAGCGGCTCGAGCGAGTAGTACTTGCCCGTCTCCTGCCGCTGTTCGGCGTAGAGGTCGGTGAGGTTCCTTCGGATCGCCTCGGCGAACCGCTCGGAGTTGTTGGTGGGCACGAACAGCAGCGTGCCGCCGCGGAGAGTGTACTCCCGGAGCCGCGCCCACTGGGTCGGGGTGAAGCCCGGATCGGCCGTACCCTCGACCAGCAGGATCGGCGCGTCCAGCAGGAGCTGGATGTCGTCGGCGACATCGACGACCTGCCACCGCATGCGGAGCTCGAACTCCCGACGCATGTACTCGGTGAACCGTGGCACGTCGCGGGAGTGGAAGTTCCACTGCGGCTGCCGGCCGTACTCGAGCTTGTTGAACGTCAGCGGAATCCGCCCGCGGGCCATGAAGATCAGCTCGAAGGCGGCGCGGACGATGCTGCCGTACGGGCCGCGGTACCGCCGCCCGCGCGGGTCGGGTTTGGCGATCACGCCCGCCCCGGTCGCGAACCAGTCCATGTCGCCGACGAACTTCTGACCGCTCGCCATCCCGACGCGCTGCACGCAGAACGCGAGGTACCCGTCCTCGATGTACTTGGGCGTCAGGTGCTGGGAGAGGTATTCCCACGCCTCGTTCACGTGCCGCTGGTGGCGGTACGGACCGGAGACGAGGGAGAGCACGTCCTGGGTGATGTACAGGCTGGCGAGCCCCGCCGTCGTCATGGACGTCGTCGAGGGCGTGTCCACCGTCCGCTGACCGGCGTAGGTCCATCCGCCGTCGTTGCGCTGGCGGCGGACCCACGTCGACTCGGCCGAGCGGACCACGGCCGCCGGAACGTCCACGCCCGCGCGCTCCGCCTCCCACAGCGCCAGCAGGGCGAACTGCGAGCAGGAGTTGTCGCCGTATCGCTCCGGACCGGTGTAGCCCCACGCGCCGCCCTCGCGGACCGCGGACTTCGTCAGCCATTCCACATCCCTTGCCAGCGGCTCGCGGTACGGCGACTCCTGCGACCGCGCGACGACCTGGCTGAGCACCATGGTCCGGACCGCGCGGACGTAGAGGTTGTTGGTCTTGAACTCCGACAGCCAGTTCAGCCCGCGGATCATGTCCTGCGACTGGTGGGACTCGCCCGCCTCGAGCAGTGCGAACAGCGCGATCGCGGTCGTGCCGCCCTGCGGCATCTCGTGGTGGCGCATGTGGTGATGGTGCGGCCAGTTCCCCGCCCGGCTCTGCTGGCCGTAGAGATAGTTGATCGTCTCGCCGATGACGCGGTCGACGTCCTCGTCGGCGACCTCGCGGGCGGGCGCGGGCGTCGCCGCGAGCATCGCGACCAGCGGCAGGAGGACGAGCAGCGTGCGGTATTGTCTGTGCATGAGCGTTCCGGCTCCGTGGTTATTGTATGCTGTCGACGTTCAGCTTAGTGCGGCATCGCCCTTCGGGCAAGCCGGAGGCGGGCGTGTCTTGCGTCAGCCGGGCGGGTCGGGCAGGGCGCGACGGCGTGAAGCGGCCTTGGCGACGGCTTGTTCGTGATGCATAATGCTGCGACTCGGAAGCGCGCCGGGGATGCCGCGCCCCGGGGCAGGCGCGGGACTGCTTTCCGCCCGGCGAGATTTCTGCGGGTTTTCTGCGGACGAGGTGTAACACGCGCCGGTTTTTCTCACATATAGAGGTAGAGGGGGGGGACGACAGCGAGCGCAGTAGCCGCCGGGGCTCGGGTGAAGGGTCGGGTGTGCGCCAGGACGAGACGGAGATCACCGGGCACTACCGGCGGCACTACGGGCGCATTTACAGGTACTGTGTCTATCGCCTGTACAGCAGGGACGTTGCGGAGGACGCGGCGGCCGAGGTGTTTCTTCGCCTGGTGGACGAGTATGAGCGGGTGAAGGAGCGGGATGCCATGGGCATCCGCAACTGGCTGTACGGGACGGCGAGCAACGTGGCGGCGAAGTATCTCCGGGACGCCCGGCGGCGCCGGGAGATTGCCGAGGCGGTGAGCAGACGCACGAACCGCTCCGAAGAGGGAGCGGGGGACGACGATCGGGTGGACTGGCCGTCGTTGTACGAGGCGATCGGCCGACTCGGCGGGAAAGACCAGGAACTGATCACACTGCGATATTTCGAAGGGCTGGCGACGCAGGAAATCGCCGAGCTGGTCGGGATCAGGCACGTGACGGTGCGCGTGAGATTATCCAGAGCGGTCGGGAAGCTCAAACGGGAACTTGGGGTCGATGACGACTGAACGACATTCCGATGACGCGGACCTGAGGCGGATCATCGAGTCCGCCCGTCCTGACACGACGCCGCCGCCCGGCGCGACCGAGCGGCTCGAGGCGAAGCTTCATCAGGCGATCCGTGCGAAGCGGGCGCCCGGCAGGCCGACGGTGCGGAAGCGCGCCGTCGCGCTGGCGCAGCGGGGCGGGCTGGTCGCGGCGACGCTGGCGGCCGCGGTGTGCGTCGCGTGGTGGCTGTCTTCCGGCGGCGTCTCCGAGGCCCGGGCCGACTTCGCCGAGATGCTGCAGGCGCTGCGGAAGGCGGAGACGGTCGCCTACACCGTCGTCATGCGCATTGAGGGCGAGCCCGAGGAGACGGCCCGCGTGCTCGCCGACGACGAGGGGGGCGTCCGGGCGACGTGGCACGACGGGCGGATCAGCATACACGGCCGGGGGAACGGCAGGTGCCTGCACCTCGCGACCGCCACGCGAACGGCGAAGTGGGTTGACGCCTCCGAGGCGGCGCCGATCGGTGAGCCGCTGGAGGCGCTGCGGCGCGCGACGGTCAGCGACGGGCGGTATGTAGGAAGGGAGATGCTGAACGGGCAGTGGGTGGAGTTGTATCGGGTCGAGCAGCCGGGGGGCGCCCTGCGGGTCTGGGTTGACCCGCAGGGCGATCTGCCCGTGAGGGTGGAGGGGCAGTTCGCGTCGGGGACGAAGCGCCCGGCGCTCGTCCTCGAACAGTTCGAGTGGAACGAGCCGGTTCCGGACGAGGCCTTCGTGATGGAAATCCCCGAGGGCTACCGCCTGGAGTCGGCCGACTGGCCGCCGTCCCCCGAGGCCCTTGCCGAGGCACTCCGCGGGTGCGCGGAACGGAACGGCGGCGTCTTCCCTCATGAATTCAATCTTCGAACCGTCGTAAGGTCCTTTGTCGGCGAACGTGGTGGGACTCTTCATGTTACGGATAACGAGAAGACAGCAATCACGGTCATGCCCGAAGCCGAGGGGAGCGACAAGACCTTCTACCGGGCTTCGCGCTCGGCTCTGGTCTTCGTCGAAGACGTCCAGACCGACGGGGACTGGCGGTACATGGGTGGAGGCGTGCCCCTGGGGGACGGCGAAGCGCCCGTCTGTCAATGGCGGCGGTCCGGCGAGAGCGTGTTTCACGTGATGTACGGAGACCTGAAGGTACGCATGGTTCCGGCCGGGGATGTCCTGGATCCGGAATCGATGCTGCAATAGAGAACCGCACAGGCGTCCGGTGCATGGGCTGGACCATCCCGACCCAGAAGGCCCATCCCGAATCCCAAGGCCGCGTCGGCCCTGGTGGCGCCTGTGCGGTTCGTTCCTTTCAAAGCAGCTTGCGCGGCAGACACGCGCCCATTGGGGCTCATCCCTGCCGCTCCCGGATCGGACCTCAGGCGACGGATATGTCGGCCGCGACCGTGTAACTGCTGTCGAGCTTACTGTCCTTCGTCTTGCAGCCGCAGATGCAGAAGCATCCGTCCGGTGAGAACTCGCCCTCGGGCTCGACGACCTTCGGTTCACCGAACAGTGTATCCTCCACGGCTGGCCTGTCCAGAACGGCTGTGTCGCTCATGATGCTCTTCCTTTCTGCGAGATGTCCGCCGAGTGCAGGCACGTCCCCATTGCGTCGCGCCCCGACCCGACCGTATACGCGCCCCCCCGCCTGTCGGGGAGGTCTGTCAATCGTCGATCAGCTCAGCTCGTACTGCTCCACGTAGGCGAAGGCCTCGCTGTTCCGCTCGAGGATGCCGCAGTATTCGGCGAGCATCCCGTGCAGGCTTCGCCGGTGCTTGGCGCACAGGTCCGCCTTGGCGGACTCCGTGATCGTTCCGTCGCCCTGCATCATCGCCAGGCAGCCCGCCATGCAATGCGAGACCGCCCAGCAGTGCGGGCAGTCGCCCGCGCACGCGCCGGTCCACTGCTCCAGCAGCTCCAGGACCCGCTCGACGTCCACGCCGGAGGCGACGTTGCCGATCCGCTGGGCCGGCGTGTGCACCACCCGCTCGCAGGCGTAGTAGTCGCCGTCCACGGACACGAACGTCCGCCGGGCGCCGGGCACGCAGGTGCTCAGCACCGACATGCTCTCCGGCAGCGGCTTCGAGAGGTACCCGCGCTTGTGGAAGGCCATCAGGCGCCTCTGGAAGAGCCCCGCCTGGACCCACCGCCGCGGGGCGTCGTGCTCGGCGCCGAACGTTCCGGCCGCGTGGGCCTCGACGAACTCGCGGTGGAGCGCCTCCGCCGTCCGCAGCAGGGGATCGGAACTGTCAAGCGGGGGCTCGTCGTCCGTTCGCTGCTGCTCGCTGATCCCGACGCCCATCGAGGAGTCGAATTCCGGGCGGGAGGCCCAGAACGCCTCGGCCGCACAGAGATCCGCCTCCGGCGTGACGACGGCGTTGAACCGCAGATGTCCGTTGGTGGAATACTCCGGGAACTTCTCCAGGAACCGCCGGACGTTGCCGAAGACGCGGCTCCACGTCGGTTCGCCGTCGGCCGTCCTGCGGCTGCGGTCGTGAATGGACGCCGGGCCGTCGAGGCTGACGACGAGATGGAATCCCTCGCCGGCCAGGTATTCGGCCGTCTCGCCGGCGAGCAGGCTTGCGTTGGTCGTCAGCGAGAACCGCACGTCGCCGTCGGGGTGCTGCCGCCGCGCGTGCTCGACGCATCGGCGGATCAGCGGCATGTTCAGCAGCGGCTCGCCGCCGTAGAAGGTCACGCTGGGTTCTTCTTCGCCTCCGGCGTGTTCGAGGAAGTCGTCGATGGCGGGCTCGGCGATCGACCACTCCATCGCCCGGGGCGCGTGGGTGCGGTGATGCTCGTAGGAGCCGCCGTACACGCAGTAGGTGCAGCGGAAGTTGCAGTCCTCGGTGACGTTGAGGATGAGCTGCTGCCGCTGCTCGTCGAGCATCCGCCGGACCTCGCGTTCGGCGGGGGGTTCCATGCGGCTGGGGCGGTTGGCGAGCATCAGCCCGCGGGCCTGGGCGGATTCGATCTCGGCGACCGCCTTGCGGACCTCTTCCGGGCCGTGCGCGACCTCCTGGTCTGCGAGGGAGTCAGCATCGTCCGGGTCGTAGTCGCCGAGCACGTCCCAGAGAACCGGCGACACGCGGAGAATCCGCCGCGTGTTGACGTCGTAGACGTAGGTCTGCCGCTGTGTGCGGAAGCGGTGGACGAAGGGCGCAGTCGGACGGCGCGGGACGTTTCGCCATGGACGCAACTCGTCCCCGCCGGCTGCGATCGGAACTTGCTCTACGCAGAAATCTCCCATCGGCACCCTCAAGGGGCCCGACCCACGGGCGATTATCCCGGACAATCCGCGAAATGCAACGGGAAAATCCGGGGCGATCGCGATTTCTCGTGTCGCCGTCCGCGCGGTCGGGCAGGGGGCCGAAGCCGGACGTTTCGCGCCTATGCGGTCGCGTCGACGCCGAAGTCCCGCAGCAGCTTCGCGAGCGGCTCGCGGTACCCGTCGCTCAGCGACGTCATGGGCAGACGCAGCTCGTCACGGATCCGCCCGGCCATCGCCATCGCCGCCTTGATCGGGATCGGGTTGGTCTCCCAGAACATCGCCCGGAACAGCGGGAAGAGCTTGAGGTGCTGCGTGCAGGCGTCGGCGAGGTCGAACGCGGCGACGTGGTCGCAGAGCCGGCGGATCTCGCCCGGCAGGATGTTGGCCAGGACGCTGATCACGCCCGAGCCGCCCACCGAGCAGATCGGCAGCGTGAGCGAGTCGTCGCCGGAGAGGATGGTGATGTCGCACCCGGCCGCCAGGGCGCTGGCGTTGTCGAGCTTGCCGGTCGCCTCCTTGACCGCGACGACGAGCTCGATCTCCTCGTACATGCGGATGATCGTGTCGGTCGCCAGCTCCATGCCGGTCCGCCCGGGGATGTTGTACAGGACGATCGGCAGGTCGGCGTCGGCGAGACGGCGGACGTGCTCGACCATGCCGTGCTGCGTCGGCTTGTTGTAGTACGGGTTGACGATCAGGCACGCGTCGGCGCCGGCGGACTGCGCATGGCGCGTGAGGCGGACGGCTTCGTCGGTCGAGTTGCTGCCCGTCCCGGCGATCACCGGCACGCGCCCGTCGACCTTGTCGACGGTGAACTCGATTACCTTGCCATGCTCGTCGTGGTCCAGCGTCGGCGACTCGCCGGTCGTCCCGCAGGGCACGATGCCCTGGATGCCGCCGTCGATCTGGAAATCGATCAGCTCGCCCAGCGTGTCGTAGTCGACCTCGCCGTCGGCGAAGGGAGTGACGATAGCGACCATCGCGCCTTCGAGCTTCATTCGTTCGGTCATGTCGGTGCTCCTTCAGCTCTCGGCCGTCGGGGGTGTGCAATGCCAGGAACGTCGGCAGGGAAGTGTACGCGAACTGCGCCGGCGTGTCACGCGGCGCTGCACCGACAAGGCGGCGGAAGGTCCAAAATGACCGTGCGGACGCCACGGATGACGCCGCCGACGACGGAATCAGGCCTACTTGATTTCAGCCGGGCTGACCGGGTAGGCGAGACTGATGAGCTGCTTCTCTTCATCGGTCAGGATGGTGCCGTCGATCACGTCCCACATGAGGTCCTGCTTGGCCTTCTCGGTCATTCCGTCGAACTTGCGGGACACGATCAGGACGTGGATGTTTTCCTGATACCCGTCCGATACATCGACTGTGTCCTCGGGGAAGCACTCGCGGAATGCCTTCTTCAGCACATTCTTGATCTCGTCGCGTGCACGCATGCCGCGTCTCCTCGATCAGGCGTTGTTGCCCAGCCATGCGACAACCCGCCGGACGGCCTTGACGAATGCCACCGCTTGGTCCGTGGGCGGATCTCGATAATCGTATCGCCACTCAGGGCGCCACCTGTTCACTTGGGTGACGAAGTCTCGCCACACGTCGCCACTCTGAGTGAACCTGTTCCAAATGGGCAGGCGCCTTGCGAATGCTTCCAGACCGTGCGTCAGCACCTGTCTGTCATCAACTTGCCATCGCTCGGCAAGCTCGCGGAGATTCCTGCAATCATGAATCTCCATTGCCACCGCCTTGAGCTTACACTCGACGGCGTATCCCGCCAAGTACGTAGCCCCCCTGGTGTGAGAATTCCCTGCCTCCAGGAGCGCCGTGGCGTCTCGAAGTCTTCGAAGCCCTGCTTTTCGGAGTTCGGTCCGGCCCCCGTGGTCGTGTCGCTTCATCATCCTCCCCTTGCCTCATTCCGTTCGATCAACCGCTTCATCTCGGCCACGGCGCTGCGCAGGCCGGTGAAGATCGCCCGCGCGACGATCGAATGGCCGATGTTGAACTCCCCGAAGCCCTCCACCGCCGCGACCGGGGCGACGTTCAGATAGGTCAGCCCGTGCCCGGCGTGGACGATGAGCCCGGCGTCCAGCCCGGCGCGAAGCCCGGCGCGAAGCTCGTCGAGGCAAGCGGACGCCTCCTCGCCCGTCGCGTTGGCGTATCGCCCGGTATGCAGCTCGACGGCGGCGCATCCGGCGTCGGCGGCGGCTCGGATGTGCTCGGCCACGGGGTCCACGAACGCGCTCACCACGATCCCCGCGTCGGTCAGCTGCCGTGTGACATCGGCGAGACGCTCCGCGGCAGCTGCGGCGTCCAGCCCGCCTTCGGTGGTGACCTCCTCGCGGCTTTCCGGCACGAGCGTCGCCTGGTCGGGGCGGAGCTCGGTCGCGATGCCGACGATCTCCTCGTCCATCGACATCTCCATGTTCAGCTTGCAGCGGACGGTTTCGCGCAGCAGGCGAGCGTCGCGGTCGGCGATATGCCGACGGTCCTTGCGCAGGTGGAACGTGATGCAGTCGGCACCGCCCAGCTCGGCCTCGACGGCGGCCCACACCGGGTCCGGCTCGACGGTCCGCCTCGCCTGCCGCACGGTGGCCACGTGATCGATGTTGACGCCCAGTCCCGCCATGGTTCGCTCCTTGGGGCTCAGTGCATTTCCACGTCGACGCTGCCGACGCCGCCGCGGTAGAAGTTGAACTGCACGTTCGGGTGCAGCGCCAGCAGGGACATCGGCACGGCCGCGTCGGGAATCTTCTTGCCGATCATCAGCGTGGTGAGCCGCATTCCGAACGGGTTGTCGTGGTTGCCCGCCTGCCAGATGGAGACCTTGTCCGCCTTCCAGGTCTGGACGGGCCCGACGGTGATCGCCCGGTCGGGCACCATGTCGAGCTGCCCGCCGCCGGAGGTCCGCGCGTTCTGCATGATCGTCATCGGGTGCAGGTCCACCACGCGGGTCGAGAGCTTGAGGTACTCCTCGGGCGGGGGCGGGTCGTCGGACCACTCGCCCTCGCGCTTCGGCGGGTCGTTGAACGCCCAGTGCTTCACGTCGCCCTGTCCGCCCTGCATCACGGCGCAGCGGACGTGCTCCCAGCTTTCCACGTACGGGCCGACGTCCGCCTTGGGGAAGTGCAGGTTCTCGTCGGGCATCGCCAGGTCGTCGCGGATGCGGTCGAAGCACAGCGCCCGGTCGGCGCGGGCGAAGCTCAGCGGGTGGTCCTCCGGCGCCTCGGCGCCGTCGAGGTACCACTCGTCCATGCCCCAGAAATGGGCGTCGCGGAGGGACAGGTCCATCGCGTTGACCAGCCGGGCGACCAGCGGGAGCTGCTCGGTCGGTCCGATCGGACCGCACACGCCGACCGGGTTGTCGGCCGTCGACTGCCGCCAGGCCGTCACGTACTCCAGCGCCTCGGCGAGGTAGAACTCCTCGAGCGTGTCGTAGAAGACCACGTTGAACCCGTCGCGCGAGAGCTGCTGCATGTCGCGGGCGGTCAGGGCGGCGGCGTCCTCGAGGATCGCCGTGTCGAGCGTGGTGTAGTCCCACCAGTCCGGCGCGACTTTGCTGAGCTTGCGGGGCATTGGTTCTTCCTCTTTTCGGCGTCTGAATGG
>CAZADC010000042.1:13483-15658 GCA_964483755.1 uncultured Planctomycetaceae bacterium
TGGCGATCGAACGGGCGTCCGGCGCGGCCGGGCGACTTCGCGTCCTCACGTCGGCGTGCTGATGCTCCCGTCGTCGAGCGCGTTGCGGAGCGGGTCGTAGTCGGCGTCGGCGAAGCCGAGGTGCGAGTGCCGCCGCCATCCCTCGGCGAAATCGAACCGCCCTGACCGCCTCCCCGCCTCGGCGGCCATGGTTTCCATGGCGCTGAGGTAGCTGTCGAGGCCCTGGCTTTCGTCCAGCCATCGCTTCTGGCTTTCGTGGCACGCCAGCGCCCGCCGTTTTTCCTCCATGACGGGCGCGATGTCAACGTAGAACTCGGCCTCGACGGGTCGGCGGAGCGGGTCGGTCAGCCCGTAGGGCAGGGCGTGGTAGACGGCCGCCGGACTGTCGACGGGCTCCGTCGGCGGGTCGGTCGGGAAGTTGGGCATGCCGCGGCAGAACGCAGCCGTCACGCCGAGACGGACGGAGTTCACGTGGTCCTCCATGTAGTCCACGGGCGACTGAAGCAGCACGATGCGCGGATTCACCTCCCGCATGATCGCGGCGACCTGCGCCAGGAGTCCGGGCTCGTAGAACACCTGGATGTCGTCCACCAGCGGTGGATGGAAGGCGGCGCCGAGCACCTCCTCGGCCGAGCGGCGGGCCTCGGCGGTGCGGATGCGGACGATCTCGTCGCGCCCCGGCTCGGCCGTCCCGCAGGACCCGCTGGCGACGTTCATGCAGTGCAGCCGCCACCCGGCCCGGCGGAGCAGCAGCATCGTACCGGACATCATGAACTCGATGTCGTCCGGATGTGCGGCCAGGGCGAATGCGACGTTTTCCGACATGATCTGCTCCGTTGCGCCGGGGCGCGGCGGTCGATCGGCGGGTCAGCCCTGCCCGTAGTAGGCGCCGGGCCCGTGCTTGCGGAGGAAGTGCTTGTCCAGCAGCGCCTGGTCGATCGCGGGGGGGTAGGGGGCGACCCGCAGCGTCGCGGCCGCCAGGGCGGCGAGGTGTTCCAGCACGACGGCGTTGCGGACGGCGTCGTCGGCGTCCGCGCCCCAGGCGAACGGCCCGTGACAGGCGACGAGCACGCCCGGCAGGTGCAGCGGGTCCAGCCCGGCGAACCGCTCGACGATCACCTTGCCCGTGTTGCGCTCGTACTCGTCGGCGATTTCCTCCTCGCTGAGCGGGCGGGTGCACGGGACCGGGCCGTGGAAGTAATCGGCGTGGGTCGTGCCGAAGGGGGGAATCTCGCGGCGCGCCTGGGCCCACGCCGTCGCCTGCAGGCTGTGGGTGTGCACCACGCCGCCGACGGCCGGGAAGGCACGGTACAGCTCCAGGTGCGTCTCGGTGTCGCTGCTGGGCTTGAGATCGCCCTCGACTCGCTCGCCGGATTCCAGCGAAACGACGGCCATGTCGGCCGGGGTCATCTCGTCGTACGGCACGCCCGACGGCTTGATGACCACCAGCCCCTCGTCCCGGTCGATCCCGCTGACGTTGCCCCAGGTCCGGATCACCAGTCCCTCGGCGACCAGGTCGAGATTCGCGCGGCAGACCTGTTCCTTGAGTGCGTCGAGCATGGCGTCACGCCCTCGCCTGTGTCCGGATGTCGAGCAGCTTCTTCATCACGTCGTGGCAGTTGCCCTCGAACCCGCTCGTGCCGAACGCGTCGTGCAGCTTGCGGTAGAGCGGATAGAGCTTCCTGTAGACTGCGGCGGCTTCGCGGTCCGGCTCGTAGACCTTTTTCTTGAGCCCGCTCATCGCCGCCTGGGCGGATGCGAAGTCTTCGTATCCGCCGGCTTCGGTTCCGGCGACCACGGCGGCCGCCATCGCGGCGCCCAGCGCGCACGTCTGCGACGACTTGCTCACGCGCATCGTCCGCCCGGTCACGTCGGCGTAGATCTGCATCACGAGCGGGTTCTTCTCGGCGATGCCGCCGGTGTTGACGATCTGCTTTACCTTGACGCCGTACTCCTCGAAGCGGTTGATGATCGTCAGCGCGCCGAAGGCGGTCGCCTCGATCAGCGCCCGGTAGATCTCGGCCGGCGTGGTGTAGAGCGTCTGTCCGAGCAGCAGCCCCGTCAGCCGCTGGTCGACGAGGATGGTCCGGTTGCCGTTGTTCCAGTCCAGCGCCAGCAGACCGGACTCGCCGGGTGAGAGTTTCGCGGCGTCGCGCGTGAGCGCCTTGTGGGAGC
>CAZADC010000043.1:0-15489 GCA_964483755.1 uncultured Planctomycetaceae bacterium
CCTATACCCGGAATTGGACGCCTCATAACTTTAGTTGTGACAGAGCACTAGTGGCGGTGGACGGTGGCAATCACCCGATGCAGAATAATGTGGATGGACCGCACTGCTTCGAGACTCATTACCTCCTGGAGATTGGCCCTGCACCGACAAAGTACTACGATCCGATGCTAGGCAGCGCTCAACCGTACGGATCATTGAAGGACTGGGAAGAGGCGAAGCTCGCCGGCTACGGTGGGGCCGACTCAAGCCAGCAGGGGCAGCCGCCAATCATATTGCTGAAATGGGGTGCCAGGAAAAACACAAACAACCAAGAGACGATGACAATACGGAAGGATTAGAACCATGCCGGCTGCATACATGTATCCTGCGAACACCATGTCCTTCTGTGTTAGGATCGTCGTATGGCTGGCATTGGTGGGTGTCTTATGGTGCCTTCCCGCCTTCGCGCAGGCTGAGAGCGATGACGCCTCATCGCGCCCATCCGTGGAGCAGATTGCGAAGGATATGCGTTTCTTACCAGGCGAAGGCCTCTTGCCCTCCCGATACGAATGGAACAAAGGGAGCGAGCTTTGGGTTTTGGCGAAGGCGGCTCACGAAGGACGACTTGGTGTGGCATACTTGGGAAGTAGGGACGCTAGAACGCGTTCCGTTGCCGCTCTCGTGGTTGGATTCTCTGACGACTCCAGCGTGCTCCACGCACTTGGCAAGTTGTTGGGCGATAAGTCAGATGGTGTCCCTAGGACGGAACCTGGGTCATATGGTTATGCTGAGAAGGACGCGATTACGACCTCGGTCGCATTCTACGCCCGCCAGGCAATCTCAACTCGCTTGTTGACTAATGCGACTGAAGATGCGTTAGCCAGTGAAGATGCCTTTGCAGGATACTGTAGCAAGATTACAGACATAGAGCGCCTTGCATCAGAATGGGTGTTCCGTTTCGTGAAACTACGGTGCTGGGGGCTGCCAACAGGCGCGGCAAGAGAACGTCTGGCCACCATTGAGCCGACTTATCGGGGTATCCTGGCTGCCAGTGTGTATGCATTCGTCCCGGATGTACTGACCGCAGAAGAAACGCTTGGCTTTGTCAGAAAGATCGAGCCTGCGAGGTTGCGTGCGTTCCTTGAAAGGCAATGGAGACTGCCAGGAATGGTTCTCGGATCTGGTCCGAATTCGGCGCATCAACGTGAGGTGCGCCGGGCACTCCTCGGTTTCGTTCCGGCGTTCTTGGCCAAGGAAGATGCCGTATGGATTCTGAAGGCGGCTGATCCGGAGGATTGGGCCCAAATCTACTATATAATCGCCGCAGCAAAGGTTGATCCGGAACGCGGCGTGGACTGGTTAATGGAGGCTATCGAGAAGGAGTCGGATCAGCTTGGGAGATGCGAGTTGCTTGAGGCTGCCTGGGGCGTCGGAGGCGAGCGTCAGTTAGCGTACATCAAGGACCGGTACTTCGCCGAGAAGAATCCCGAGTACAACGCCGGCGGGCTCCAGGAGAACCTGATTGAGCGGCTGGCCAGGGAACAAGGCGAGAAAGCGGCCCCGCTCCTGAGGGCGCTCGTTCTCGACGGGCGGTTCACCACCCTCGGCTGGGCCGCGACACGGGCCTTCGCCAGGAATGCTGCGCTGATCCTCGGCAAGGAAACGAAGGAGGTAAAGCGATATCTGAGTGTTCAACACCGGATGGGCGTGTATGACTTCGAGCATCGGCCGGAGCAGCGAGAGAAGTACCTTGTGGACACCAAGCACGTGCTGATGCAGACGGAGGCCTTCCAGATATATCTCCAGGGCGAAGTCCTGAAACGAAGCGGGGGCGATCATGGCGAGGAGTAGCCGAATACTGATCGCAGCCGCTGTCGCCGTCTCATGCTCGCTGTGCGCGGGGCGCGAGGCGAACGCCCAGAGTATCCGCATCCGCACATCGGACGACGAAAGCACGGCTCTCGTCCGGACGATGCTTGAGAGGATTTCCACGAATGAGCCGGAGCTTGCGGCAAGGGGCGACGTGGCTGCCTGGGGCCCTGGGTTCAAGCGCTTTGCCGAGGGCGAGTGCGACATCTTGGTCAGTGGCGTGTTTCCCGACGCGGCCGACATGAAACACCTTTCGTGGACACTGCCGGTCGGCTCACGTCTTCAGGAATTCGTCGCCGGCCAGCAGAGGGTCCTTGTGGTTGTGAACAAGGCCAATCCGGTCAACAGCGTGTCCCTGAAACAGCTCGCCAAGATGGTGGGGCCTTCCGACGAGCCTGCGGTGTGGTCGGATGTCGGTGCGGAGGGCGGACAAATGCGCATATGGATGGAGCCCGCCAAGTCGCCATCCGTTTTTGTCATCCGTAAGAAGTGCCTTCGTAAGGCTGCCGGCGGTGCCGTCACCATTCAGGATATCCGAAAGGAAGTTAAGCACTGTGCCGACGGCAAGGCCGTGGTTGATGCTGTTCGGCGTAGTCGCAACGGCATTGGGTTCGTTTCTGATCCAAATGTCACGTTGGCCGAGGTTAAAGTCTTGGCGGTTGTCGATGCGGCCGGCCGGCCTGTTCAGCCTTTGCCGGGGCCCGTGTTTCAGAAAGACTATCCATTGAGCAGGTGGCTGCTGCTGTATCTTCATCCGAAGGCGCCGGACGGCGCGAAGAAGCTTTGCGAACTTCTGTGCGGACCGGTGGTCGCGAGCGTTGCCGCCGGCAGTGGCACATAGGCGTCGGTGTGAAAGGCGAGACGAAACCTGTCCAGTGAACGCGATACCACCATCAAGCAGCGCTGCGGGCGACTGTTTCGGCTGAAACTGAGCGCTGGCTTGGACGCTGGCCCTCCCAAGCGCCGCGTGTTCTACTCCCCCGTCGGTTCCCGCCGGTATTCCAGCCAGGCCATCTGGATCGCCTCGAGGACGGGTTCGCTGCTGGCGGCGGGGTCGTCGTCGAAGTCGGTCAGGGCGACGACGCGGGCGCGGAGGTCGGGGAAGCTGACCGACAGCGGGTCGTCGTCAGGGTATCGTTCGTCGAGGCGGAAGCCAATCTCGTCGGCGTCGGTCCACTTGAGGGCGGACATGGGGTTCACCTGTACTCGTGGGGCACGACCTTGGGGATGCGGACGGTCACGTCGCCCTTGACGATCGCCTGGCAGGCGAGACGGCTGTCCAGCGTGCAGCCGGGCACTTCCTGAATGTGGTCCTGCTCGTCGTCGGTCGGCTCGGAGAGGTTCTCCGTGCCCTGCTCGACGATCACGTGGCAGGTCCCGCACACGCCCACCCCGCCGCAGGCGTGGTCGATCTCGACGCCGTGGTGGAGGGCGACGTCCAGAATGCTCCCGGGCTCGCCCTCCCTGCCGTAGGGATAGAGGTCCGGGTCGGCCATGACGGTCACGCCGGACGGCTGGAAGGTCACCTTGTGCTTGGGCATGGTCGTCTCTCGTCGGCGGGGGTTGGCGGTCAGTCGGCGGCGCCTTCGGGTTGGGGCTCGGGCGCCGGCTCGCCGCGCTGCTTGCGGCGGTAGTCTTCAATGGCGTCCTTGATGGCGTCCTCGGCGAGCACGCTGCAGTGGACCTTCACCGGCGGCAGCTCGAGCTCGTCGGCGAGCTCGCGGTTGGTCAGCTCCAGCGCCTCGTCGAGCGTCCGCCCGATGAGCCGTTCGATCGCGAGCGAGCTGGAAGCGATCGCCGACGCGCAGCCGAAGGTCTTGAACTTCGCGTCGCTGATACGATCGTCGTCCACCTCGATCTGGAACTGCATGACGTCGCCGCACTCGGGCGAGCCGACGACCCCCGTGCCCACGCTCGGCGAGTCCTTGTCCAGCGTGCCGACGTGACGCGGGTTCTCGAACAGGTCCAGGACTTTCTGGCTGTATTGCATCAGTGGCCCTTCCAGTTCACTTTAGACAGGTCGACGCCCTCGCGCACCATGTCGTACAGGGGGCTGAGCTCGCGGAGCTTGCCGACGGCGGCGACGATCCGCTCGGCCGCCCGGTCCATTTCCTCGGGCGTGTTGAACCGTCCGACGCTGAAGCGGATCGAGCTGTGCGCCAGGTCTTCGCTGACGCCGATCGCCTTGAGCACGTGGCTGGGCTCGAGCGACGCGCTGGTGCACGCCGAACCGGACGAGACGGCGACGTCCTTGATCCGCATCATCATCGCCTCCCCCTCGACGTAGGCAAACGACAGGTTCAGCGTGTTCGGCAGGCGCTCGTCGGGATGGCCGTTGAGGTTCACGTGGTCGAGGTTGTCGGCGATGCCGCGATGCAGGCGGTCGCGCATCGCGCGGAGCCGCTGCCCCTCGTCGTCCATCTCCTGCCGGCAGATCTCTGCGGCCGCCCCGAGCCCGACCGCGCCCGGCACGTTCAGCGTGCCGCTGCGCATGCCCCGCTCGTGCCCGCCGCCGTGCATCTGGCAGGCGAGGCGGACACGCGGGTTGCGCCGGCGGACGTACAGCGCGCCGACGCCCTTCGGCCCGTACATCTTGTGGGCCGAGAAGCTCAGCAGGTCGATTCCCGCCGCGTCCACGTCGATGGGGATCTTGCCGACCGCCTGCGCCGCGTCGCAGTGGAAAAAGACGCCGCGTCGCTTGGCGACTTCGCCGATGCCGGCGATCGGGTGCAGCGTGCCGATCTCGTTGTTGGCGGCCATCAGGGTGATCAGGATCGTCCGCTCGCCGATCGCCTCGGCGACCTGTTGGGGCGAGACGCGCCCGAACTCGTCCGGGTCGAGCCAGGTCACGTCGAAGCCCTTGCCCTGCAGGTACTCGCACGTGTCGAGGACGGCCTTGTGCTCGGTGCGGCAGGTGATGATGTGGTTGCCCTTCTCGCGATACATCTCGGCGACGCCCTTGATGGCGAGGTTGTCGCTCTCGGTCGCGCCGGAGGTGAGCACGAGGTCTTTGGCGTCGGCGCCGATGAGCCGGGCCGCCTGCTCGCGGGCCGTCTCGACGGCGTCCTCGGCCTTCCATCCCCAGGCATGCGACTTGCTGGCGGCGTTGCCGAACACGTCGCAGAAGTACGGCGCCATCGCCTCGAACACGCGCGGGTCGACCGGCGTGGTGGCGTTGTTGTCCAGGTAGATGCCCCGGACCGCTTCCTCTCGCGCGCCCGCGGCGCGGTCCTCCGCGTCCGGTCCGCACGCTTCGCAGTCGCATTGTCGGGTCATGTCGTCGTTCATGCGCGTCTCCAGCCGCCAGTGCCGGCGTCCTCTATTCGTTCCTCTGCCCCTCGGCGCTCAGTTCCGGCTGCGGTTCGGACTCCACGATCTCCGCCAGCGTCACCTTACGCAGGAAGTCGTTGAGTCGTCGGTTCACCCTGTGGATGGGGTCGCTGATCGGGCAGCGGCTCATCAGGTCGCACGTGCATTCCTCGTCGCCCACCTCGTCGGTCAGGCACTCGGCCAGCGCGACGGGGCGCTCGATCGCCGCGACGAGGTCGGCGACGTTGATCTCCTCGGGCCCCAGCGCCAGGCGATACCCGCCCTGCGCACCGCGGACCGATTCGACGTACCCTGCAGCCGACAGCTCCTTCAGTGCGTTCATCAGCAGCGACGTGCTGATATCGTACGTCTCGGCGATCTCACGGGCGCTGGCGAGCTCGTCGCCCTCGAGCCGGGCGAGGTGCGCCATCGCGATCAGCCCGTATCCGCTTTTCTTGGTCAACGCCAGCATTTCGTCCCTTCCTTACCGTTCTATATAGCACTGATTTGGTGCGAATTCAAACGGAATTGGAACAATTTTCGTACGAATTACCTCTCGCGGGGGATAGTATGGTGTGTTGCCGGGGCGTCGGCGGGCTCGCCCGTCGCCAACATTCACTTCGATCCTGACGATGAGGAGCATGCCATGACCGTCGAGGTCCGATGGATACACCACGCCAGCTTCCGCATCACGGACGGGCGGACCGTGCTCTACGTCGATCCGTGGAAGATCGACAACGAGCCCCACGACGCGGACGTGGTATTCGTTTCCCACGCCCATTACGACCACTTCTCCCGCCCGGACATCGAGAAGGTCGCCGCCGAGGAGTGCGTGATTGTCGCGCCGCCCGACGTGATTGAGTCGCTCCACGCCGCCAACGCCGTCGAGCCGGACGAGCGCGTGACGATCGGCGAGGTGACGATCGAGACCGTCGCCGCCTACAACGTCGGCAAGGATTTCCACCCCCGCGACAGCAACTGGTGCGGCGGGGTGTTCACCATCGGCGGGAAGAGAATCTACTACGCGGGCGATACGGACCTGATTCCCGAGATGAACGATCTCGCGGAGATCGACCTGGCGCTGCTGCCGGTGGGCGGGACCTACACGCTGGACGCCGACGAAGCGGCGGCCGCCTGTCGCAGCATCGGCTGTGATGCGGCGATTCCGTACCACTGGGGAGACATTGTGGGCTCCGGTCAGGACGCCGAGCGATTCGCCGCCGAGGCGCCGTGCACCGTGCACCTGCTGCGTCCCGGGGAATCGCTGGAGCTGTGACGCCGGGTGGCGGGGCGGGCTTCAGATGCCCTTGATCTCGTCGGGGGCGACGCCGTTGGCGAACGTCTTGGACGACAATGCGCCGCGGATGCGTTGCTGGAGGTCCGCCCACATCTCGTGGAACGGGCAGTTCTCCTCCTGGCACTGCGGCGGGTCCTGCGTGCAGAAGTTCAGCGCCAGCGGCCCCTGTACCGCTTCGACGACCTCAAGCACGCTGATCTCGCCGGGGGAACGGGAAAGCATGTACCCGCCGCGCTTGCCGCGCACGGGGGTCAGCAGCCCGGCGCGGGTGAGCGACGAGAAAATCTTTGTCAGATACTGCTTGGGCAGGTCGCGGTCCGCGCAGATGGTGTCCAGCGGCACGGGTCCTTCGCCGAAACGTCGGGCGAGGGCGCTGACGCCCCGGATTGCGAACTCGGTAGCGGGGGAAATCCTCATGTCATACGGCGCATAAGAAAGGACTCACTCTTAACACAGGCCATCATAGGCGGCCCGGTCGAGGAATTCCCCGACCCTGCAGGGGAAACCCCTACGCATGTGGAATGTCGGACAATTTTAGGAGCGACGTGAGAGATATCAAATCCGCGTCGGCGTCAGCTTTCGGCGACGACCCGGTCCAGGCTCGGAAGGAGGTACTCGCGGACGACATTCTCCCAGCTCATTCGCGCGGCGAGTTGATGCCCGGCCTCGATCCGCCGGCGCATCGTCTCGTCATCCCGCGGCAGATCGGCGTCAATGCGCCCGGCGATCCGCCGGGCCTCGTCCGTCTCGATCCGCTCGCGCACCTCCCGCGGCATGTTCAGCAGGTCGCGCCACGGGCGGTCGTCGTCCAACTGCAGGAAGTCCCCCTCGACGATGTTGCCGGCCAGCTCCTCGTCGCTCGCCACGCGCCGAGCGAAGCCCATGCACCCGCAGACGTTCGACGTCACGCACGTCGCGCCGAAGCACAGCGGCTCGAACGGCGCGATGCCGAACGGCTCGTACACGCTCAGCCCGAACTCCACGTCCGACCCGCGGCGGATGTCACCGAAGTCCATCGCCTCGGGCATGCGATTCCCGCAGACGCGCCGGTTCCAGTCCCACTGGTTGACGAACACCGCCCGGATGTGCTCGTGCCCGCGGTTGAAGTACTCGACGTTCTCGCCGATGACCTCCTCGCCCTGGCACAGGTCCGGATAGCCGCGCTCGTGGACGACCGGCCAGCCGTAGGTCCGCTCCATCTGGCGGACGTCCTGCGGACGGCGCTGCCCGGCGAGCGTGCCCAGCATGAAGTAGGCCGCCGACTCGCCGCGCCCGGCGAGAAGCGGCTCCAACTCATGCATCACGGCAAGGTCGCGCCAGAGCGCCTTGGAAAGCACCGGGCGGGCGACGTGCGTGAAGATCCAGGTCGGATGGCGGCCGAACAGCGCCTCGGCGTAGTCGCACATCCGCGAGCGGCAGAGCTTCTTGTCCTCGAGGCTCAGCGGCAGCGCCGGCACGCCGTTGTAGACCAGGTCGATCTCCATCTGCCGCAGGTGCGGGTCGAGGAAGCGCATCTCGTCGCGGACGAAGTCGCCCACGGCGAAGACGTGGTCGCAGTATCGGGCGGCCTTGACGAGCGGGTGCTTGTAGTTGTGGCGGACCTCGGGGAAGACCTCCTCGATCGAAGCGCCGTCGGCGCTCGCTCGCTCGAGGACGTTGTAGAACATCGTGTCGTGCCCCTCCCGCCGCTCGACGATCGGGCGCACCGACGCCACCTCGTGGGCGTAGAAGACCGTCCGCGTGTCCGGCGCGCCGTCGAGGATCGCCTTGAGGGCGGTGGGCATCCCCATGTACTCGTGGGCCAGCAGCAGCGTGCGCTGCTCGCCGTCGTGACAGCCGATCGCCTTCAGCGCCTCGCAGCCGGGCTCGGCCAGGCGGACGTACTGCTCGTATTCCCAGATGTCCTCGAACGGGCGGGAGGGCACGTTGAACTTGGCGTACAGCTCGCCCTTGAACAGGTTCAGGCGCGGGCGGTTGGAGTGGAACACGTCCACCAGCAGCACCTCGACCTCCACGGATTTGCCGGTGTACGGATCCTCCAGGCGCCGCGTGCCGTAGATGATCCCCACGTCGTGGGTCTTCTCGATGGGCCGGAACAGCTCCCGCCACGGCGGTCTGGCGAGCCCGTCCAGCGAGCTGTAGAGCACCTTACCGCCCTCGCCGAGGCGCAGGTTCACCGGCCTGTCGCTGCTCAGCAGCGGGCCGAGCAGCACCGTGCGGGTGACCCGCTCGGCGTACGCGTCGGCGGTGACGAGCCCGGTGATGACCGCGCCGATGCCCCCGATCTTCTCCACGGCCTCGTGCGTCACGTGTACGACGTTCATCTTCGCGTTCCTGGGATTCGGGGCGGACGAGCCGCCGGCGCTGCCCCGGCGTCTGTCACAGCATATCGGCCGGGTCGGCCTGCGGCAAAAGCGCGTTCCGCACCTGCGGTGCATTTCCGTTACAATGCGGCCCATGCAAAGCGAATCGCACCCCCGACCGGCGGCGATGACGCCGGAGAGCATCGAGCGAGAGGTCGTCCGCCTGGCCGAGCGGGTCCGCCCCGACGGGCGCCGCCTGCTCGTGATCATCCCCGACCACACGCGGACCTGCCCGCTGCCGGAGATCGTCCGCCTGGTGCACCGGCACCTGGCGCCGCGGGCGGCGAAGCTGGACTTCCTGATCGCCCTCGGAACGCATCCGCCGCTGGAGGAGTCGCGGATCGATCACCTGCTGGGCATCCCGCCCGGACGGCGTGAAGAGATCCTGCCGGGCAGCGAGGTGTTCAACCACGACTGGCGCAGTGCGGGCGGCCTGGCGAGCATCGGCTCGCTCCCGGCGGACCGGATCGACGAGCTCACCGGCGGGCGGTTCGCCATGGACGTGGACGTGACGCTCAACCGGCGGGTGCTCGACTACGACGCCGCGATCGTCTGCGGCCCGGTGTTCCCGCACGAGGTGGTCGGCTACTCCGGCGGGGCGAAGTACTTCTTCCCCGGCGTGTGCGGCGAGGCGCTGCTGAACTTCTTCCACTGGCTGGGCGCGGTGATCACGTGTCCGCGAATCATCGGCGTCAAGGACACGCCGGTTCGCGCCCTCCTGCACGCCGCGCTGGACATGGTGCCCGTCGAGACCCACGCCCTGTGCATGGTCGTCCGCGGGGAGGACCTCGTCGGTCTGTTCGCCGGCGGTGTCAGGGAGGCGTGGTCCGACGCGGCCGACCTGTCCTCTCGCGTTCACGTGACGTACGTCGACCGGCCGTATGCGTCCGTGCTCTCTCGGGCGCCGGAGATGTACGACGAGCTGTGGGTCGGCGCGAAGTGCATGTACAAGATGGAGCCCGTTGTCGCCGACGGGGGCGAGCTGATCATCTACGCCCCGCACATCCGCGAGCTGTCGGCCACGCACGGAAGGCTGATCGAGGAGATCGGCTACCACACGCGCGACTACTTCCTCGCGCAATGGGAGCAGTTCAAGGGCTACCCGTGGGGCGTGCTGGCGCACTCGACGCACGTCCGCGGCGTGGGCACGTACGTCGACGGCGTCGAACGGCCGAGAATCCGCGTGACGCTGGCGACGGGCATCCCCGAGGACGTCTGCGAGCGGATCGGGCTGGGCTACCGCGACCCGGTGAGCATCGACGTTACGCAGTGGCACGGGCGCGAACACGAAGGCCGGCTGTACGTGTCCAAGGCGGGGGAGACGCTGTACCGACTGAAGGACCCGCCGGCCTGGCAGCGATTGGAGGATTGACGTGCTGAGCATTCCCGCGAAGACGATCTACGTCGACCCGGCGATCAGCGACCGGGCGAACTGTGCCCGCCGCCTGGAGCGGATGCTGCCGCACTTCGTCTGCGACGACGTGCGCGAGCTCGGCGAGACGACGCTGGAGGAGATCCGCGCCATCGGCAAGCGCCGCCACGGGAAGGACGACTTCGGCGACGAGGCCGTGATCGCCTTCACGACGTACGAACCCCACCGGGACTGGTGGCATTACCATCTGCGCGAGGGAGACACGTACGTCCACACGCAGGGGCGCTATTGCCAGACGGCGATCGAGCTCAATATCGTCGACGGATGCGTCTTCCGCTGCGCGTACTGCGGGTTCGGGCGGTACGTGGTGATTCCGCTGGACGTCGAGCGGCTGATCGACGGCCTGGACGGCGTGTTCGCCGCCCACCCGGACCAGCGCCTCTGGAAGTACAGCAACATGACGGACCTCCCGCCGTTCGAGCCGGAGTACGATGCGATCCCGCCGATGATCCGTCGCTTCGCCCGCGAGGACGGCCGGTACCTGATGCTGTTCACGAAGTCCGACAACGTGAACTTCCTGCTCGACCTCGATCACCGCGGGCGGACGATCATCAGCTGGAGCCTCTCCTGCGACACGTCCAGCCGTCTGGTCGACCGCCGGGCGGCGACGATGGACGAGCGGATCGCGGCGATGGGCAAGGCGCAGCAGGCGGGGTACGTCGTCCGGGCCCGTCTGAGCCCGATCGTGCCCGTACGGAACTGGCGCGCCGAGCACCGGGAGCTGTTCCGCCGCCTCTTCGCCGCCTGCACGCCCGACCTGGTCACGCTCGAGCTGCTCGGATGGTTCGACTGCGAGGACCTGCCGCAGCTCATCCCCGCGGACATGCTGGACCGGGACGCGCTCGCGGCCGCCGAGGCGGCGGCCGACCGGTTGCAGGGCGTCAAGTGGGGCCCGTTCCCCGAGGCGCTGCACCAGGAGGTGTATGAGTTCTGCGTCGAGACGGTGCGGCAGTTGAGCCCGGACACGCCGGTGAGCTTCTGCCACGGCACCCCGGCGACCTGGCGGGCGCTGGGCGAGCGGGTCGGCCACGCCCCGCCGGAGTTCATCTGCAACTGCGGGGCGATGTCCACACCCGGCGGGCCGGTCTATGACCGGCTCCACGCCAGGGGCGGGTCCTGACAGGCCCTCCCGGCGCCTGCGGCATGCACTCGATCGGCGCCTCGCTCAGGCGATGATCGGGTCTTCGCCGTCGACGCCCCACGGATCATCGCGCAGGCGCGTCAACGGGCGGACGGCGAGGGGCACCCCGCCCGTCGGCGCGCACCGCAAGCCCGCAACCGCCCCCTGCTCGCCCGGCAATGCGTCCGCGCCGGCCGGGACGAGGCTGAGCAGTCCCAGGATGATTGCACACGTTGCGACCACCGTTGCGGCGACACTCGGAAACTGTCTCATCGTATTTTCCCTTCGCAGGCCGCGGTATCTGGAATCGCGGACTCCCACCGAAAGCGACCCCGTGCGGGGCCTTTCTTCCGAGGGAAACTTACGATTCGCCCGTGTCTCGGGCGAGGGGGTTCGCCTCGAAATCAACGAAGCGGCCACCTGCGGATGCGCAGCGCAGCCCCGGCGCGGGCGGGTCGGGCGCATGGTCGGCCCAGGCGGACCTGGTCTGGTCGAGTGCGTGGCGAAGCGGCCTATGCCTTCTGCCCGGCTTTGGCGAGGCGCTGCTGGGCGGCGTGCATCTGCTCGGCCGTGGGGGCCTGCCCGGTTTCCATCATGTCCCGGAAGCAGTCGAACAGATAGGTCGCGTCGTGCGGGCCGGGGCTGGCCTCGGGGTGGTACTGCACGCTGAACAGCGCCCGGTCGGGGTGGGTGAAGCCCTCCACCGTGCTGTCGTTGAGGTTCACGTGCGTCACCCCGGCGCCCGTCTTCGCCAGCGAGTCGGCGTCGACGGCGAACCCGTGGTTCTGCGAGGTGATCTCCACCTTGCCGGTCGCCTCGTTGCGGACGGGCTGGTTCGCGCCGCGGTGTCCGAACTTGAGCTTGTACGTATCGGCCCCGAGGGCGAGGCCGAGCAACTGATGCCCGAGGCATATCCCGAAGATCGGCAACTTGCCGATGAGCTCGCGCAGCGCTTCGATGGTGTATCCCACGGCGGCCGGGTCGCCCGGACCGTTGGAAATGAACAGCCCGTCCGGATCGCTCTCGAGAATCTCCTCCGCCGACGCCGTCGCGGGCACGACGCGGACGCGGCAGCCCGACTCGACGAGGTTCCGCAGGATGTTCGTCTTCGCGCCGCAGTCGACGGCGACCACGTCGTGGACGGTTCGCCCGTGCCCGCGGTGCACCTGGGCGAATGCGCTGTCATACCCGTTCGCCCAGTCGTACCCGCTGTCGGGACGGACGTCCCGGACCAGGTCCCGCCCCGCCATTGACGCGAGCCCGGCCGCACGGCGGACGAGTTCGGCGTCGTCGGCGATCTCGGTGCTCATCACGCCGTTCATGGCGCCGGCGAGGCGGATGTGCCGCGTCAGCGCCCGCGTGTCGACGCCGGTGATGCCCGGCACGCCGGCCTCGCGGAGATACTCCTCCAGCGACGCTTCCGCGCGGAAGTTGCTGACCACCGGGGATACCTCCCTGACGACGAAGCCGGCGACCTGCACTCGGCGGTCGTGGGACTCGATGTCCTCGCAGTTGACGCCGTAGTTGCCGATCTGCGGGTAGGTCATCGTCACGATCTGCCCGGCGTAGGAGGGGTCGGTGAGGACCTCCTGGTAGCCGGTCATCGACGTGTTGAAGACGACCTCGCCCTCGGATGTGCCCTCGGCGCCGAAGCTCCGCCCGGTGAAGACCAGCCCGTCGGCCAGCGCCAGCTTGCAGACCTTGCGTTGTGTCATGTCTCGATTCTCGTCAGGGGGATCGCCAGCGGCGCGCCCGCCAGCGGGGAGAGCATACCACAACCCCGCCCGCCGGCCAAAGGGCGCTAGCCGCGCGGCTTTGCGGTCGTGGCGGACCGGCTCCTGCCCGCGATGCCGGCGCTCATGTTTCTTACCGTGGCGCGGCGGCCTTCCTGTCTTACCGTAGCGCGGCGACCTTCCCAGGCCGCCGCGTCCCGAGTTGACGGGCATTCGCGACGCCGTGAGCCTGTCGAAGGCGAGGACACCGTGCGTCACTGATGTGAACGTGCTCAGCCGCCCGAACGGACTTGGACCACCCGTTCGTGCCGGGACGCCAGCTCGCACTTGATGATCCACAGCAGAGGGTCGACGATCCGGAACCACTTCGCCTCGATGCGGACGTGCCCGTCGCCGAGATTCCGCCAGCGGATCGTCGCGCCGTTGTCCAGGCGGAGCGTCCGGTCGAAGCCCGCCCGGGCGAGGTCCCGCAGGCGATCGGCGTCCAGCATGGTCGAGTCGACTTCAGACGCCTGTCCGCCGAAGTACATCACGGGCTCAAACCAGGCACGCGCGAGGAGAATGGCGAGCAGGTACTGCAGAGGCGTGACGTCTTCATACGAGTTCGGGACGTCGGCGGCGTCCATCCCGGCGTCGGTCTCGCGGATGTGCCGGACGACGTTGCGTTCGCGCTCGTCGGAGGCGAGGACGGTCACGTCCAGCATGACCGACGGACCGTCCGTCGGCCAGACGCGGGCCTCGATGTGCTCGAAAGGCAGGTCGCCGGCCCGCCTCAGCCCGGACAGATCGACGTCCCGCGTCAGGTCCACGGGGACGGAGGCGCCAAGGGCCAGGCGCTTGCGCACCTCGGGGCGGAGGCGCCCGGGGGCCATGGACACGCGGAACCACGTCGGAGACCGGTCGCCGCCTTCGACCTTTTCGCTCTCGATGCGCGGCGTCGGGCTCTCCAGGACCAGCGGCGACAGGGCGGCCTTTGCCTCCCGGTACAGCCGGCCGCGGGGCGTCGGTCCGTCAGGAAGCCAGCCGGGCGAAGGCGCGGCCCGCCAGTCGGGCGGCACGTGGAAGTCCATCGCCACGCGGCGGGCGAACGTCCGACACAACACCCAGTCCCCCAACGCGGAGGCCGTGTAGCGCTTGGCGGCCATGCGCCCGACGTCGTCGGTCATCGCGCGCAGATCGATCTCACCCCAGATTCCCGGCAACACGCACCAGTCGCGCCACGCCAGGGCGCGGTCCGTGCGCGCCCCCTCGGTCAGCAGAAGATGGCCTTCGGGCAGCGGCCTGCCGAGCTCGGCGCGGCGGTAGGCGTGCCAGGCCCGGTCGCAGCCGGCCGTCGCGACGGCCAGGATGGCGACGCCCCCGATCAGGGCGCGCTGACGCATGGTCCGTCCGCTCACACGCGCGCTCCTTTCACCTGCGGATCCCACGGTGGTCGACTCCGCGCGACGGCACGGGTCGCGCGAACCGCGGCACTCGCGCGTTGTATGCACGATCCGTCTGCACGGGTCTTGCGACCCGTGGCGCCCCGGCTAGTCGACGTACTTCGCGATGAAGTCCACCGCGGCGCCGACGGTCTGGACCTGCAGGGCGGCCTCGTTGTCCATCTCGATGCCGAACTCCTCCTCGAAGCCGGCGACGAGCTGCACCGACTGGACGCTCTCGGCCCCGAGGTCGAACACGAAGTCGCTGTCCGGCTCGATCATCTCCGCATCGACGTTCAGCACGTCGGCGACGACCTTCTTCACACGCTCTTCGATTTCACTGCGATCCATCTCGGTCTCCTGGTCTTCGTTGCGAAGAATGCGGCATGGCTGCGCGATGGCAACGGCTGCGTCCTGCCGTTGCTGCTATTCGCCTTCCTTCAGGCGGATGCGGACGTCGGCGACGACGTTGCCCCTCTCGGCCGGGCCGGCCATGAGCGGGTTGACGTCCAACTCGGCGATCCGCGGGAAGTCGTCGGCGAGCTGGGCGATGCGCCGCACGCACTGCTCGACGCCGTCGACGTCGGCCGGCTCGGCGCCGCGGGCGCCGCTGAGCAGCTCGTGCGCCCGGACGGACCGGACCATGCGGTGCGCCGCGCCCGCGTCGAGCGGCGCCATGGCGAACGTCACGTCGCGGAAGATCTCGACGAACACGCCGCCGAGTCCGAACATCACCACCGGCCCGAAGGACGGGTCCCGCTTGGCGCCGATGATCACCTGCTGCGCGTCGGGGATCATCGGCCGGCACACGGCGCCGGCGATCTCGGCGTCCGGATGGGCCTCGGAGACGCTCTCCATCATCCGCTCCCACGCGGCTCGAACGGCGTCGGCGTCGGCGAGGTCGAGCTGCACGCCGCCCACGTCCGACTTGTGCACCACCTGCGGGCTGACGATCCGCAGCACGAC